>DASWAC010000621.1:0-5796 GCA_036391335.1 Ktedonobacterales bacterium | reverse complement strand
TCGTCCATGTGAGCCCCGAAGCGCGCACCAGGGTCTCACACTCGGCCTTGTGCTTGCTGTAGGGATCAATTGGGTGAATCGGGTCACTCACGCGGCGCGGTGGCGGGAGCGCCTGGGTATTGCCAAAGAGCGCGATACTCGAGGTGTAGACAAGCTTTGGCGGCGTGGCCTGCGCTTGCGCGGCGGCGATGACCTGCTCGGTGCCGCCCACGTTGATGGCGCGGGCCAGCTCTGGCTGGGTGTCGGCGAGCGGCGGCAGCATCGCGGCGAGATGAATGATCGCCTCCTGGCCAGCGACCGCGGCACGCACGGCCTCGGCGTCGCGCACATCGCCCAGGGCAATGCTCACCTGGCCACGCTTACCCAGGCGCGTCAGACGACGCCCCGCATGCGGGTCGCGCACCAGGCAACGCACCGTGTGCCCCTGCCGTGCCAGCTCGCGCAGCGCTTGGTCACCCAGGTTCCCCGTCGCGCCGGTCAGCAGCACACGCATGGTTCATGCCCTCCTTCGTGTCGTCGCCTCGCCACACCTGCCCGATGGCATCATACGCCATCCAAGGAAGCGGCAGCAGAGGCGTCCGCGGCCTCGCCCGACGTGGCCCGGCGAAAGGTGTCATACTCGGCATGGCCTGCCTCCATGCTCGCCAGCGAGGGCACCGTGGGGTCCTTAAGTCCTGAAGAGGCATGTCGCCACGTGCTATCATCTATGACGCGGCTTTATATCACATAGTGATGTATTATGAGGAGGACTCGATTGGCGGATTCGGGGCGGCAGGTCCAGGGCTCGGCGCGCGACGGGTTGGATGAGGCCACGACGGAATTGGAAGCTGGCGCGACACGGGCGGTGGGGTCCACACCCCGAGGAGGTTCAGGGCAACGCTCGGCATTTCACCTGGGCGATTTCGTCGCGGACCGGCGATTGCTCTTCATCTGCGCGATCGCGGTCGTGGTCGGCGCATTGGGCGCGCTCATCGCGGTGATCCTGATGATGCTCATCGGGCTCATCACGAATGCGCTCTATTATCACCGGCTCTCGACCACCCTGGTCTCACCCGCCGCCAACTCTCTTGGCTGGTGGGCGGTGCCCATTCCCATCATCGGCGGGCTCATCATCGGCGTGATGGCGCGTTATGGCTCGGAGCGCATTCGGGGGCATGGCATTCCCGAAGCGATGGAGACTATCCTCGTGGGCGGCAGCAAAGTGGAGCCACGCCTGGCCGTGCTGAAGCCGATCTCCTCGGCGATCTCCATCGGCACGGGCGGCCCCTTCGGCGCGGAGGGACCGATCATTCTCACCGGCGGGGCCGTCGGCTCCGTGGTTGGCCAGCTCTTGCATCTCACCGCGGCGGAGCGCAAGACGCTGCTGGTGGCCGGCGCGGCGGCGGGCATGGCTGCGACCTTCAATGCGCCGGTGGCTGCCGTGCTGCTGGCGGTCGAGCTGCTCCTTTTCGAGTGGCGGCCACGCAGCCTGGTGCCCGTGGCGATTGCCAGCGCCGTCGCCACCGTGCTCCGCTGGCACGCCATCGGCCGCGCGGCCATCTTCCCCATCGGCCTGCATCCACAGGCTGACGGCTCGATCGTGCTGGGCGCGGCGCTGGTCGGGCTGGTCGCGGGCGGCCTGGCCTGGGCGCTCACGCTGGGCGTCTATGGCGCGGAGGACCTCTTCCGCAAGCTGCCCATTCACTGGATGTGGTGGCCCGCGCTGGGTGGCATCATTGTTGGCGTGGGTGGCGTCTTCTTCCCACGGGCGCTCGGCGTGGGCTACGACACGATCGCCAGCGAGCTGTCGGGCAGCCTCACCTTGAAGCTTCTGCTGGGCATCATTATCGCGAAGTCAGTCATCTGGTGCATGGCGCTGGGCTCAGGCACATCCGGCGGCATCCTCGCGCCATTGCTGCTCATCGGCGGGGCGCTCGGTGGCATCGAAGGCGCTGTGCTGCCAGGGCACTCGCCCGCCCTGTGGGCGCTCATCGGGATGTCCGCCGCGCTGGCCGGGGTGACCCGCTCGCCACTGACCAGCGTGATCTTCGCGGTCGAGCTGACGCTGGCCTATGATGCGCTGCTACCACTGCTGGTGGCATGTGTGGTGGCTCATCTGGTCTCGGTGCTGGTGTTACGCCGGTCTATCTTGACGGAAAAGGTGGCGCGGCGTGGCTTTCATGTGACCCGCGAATATGCGGTGGACCCACTCGAGACCTTGATGGTGGATGAGGTCATGCAGACGGATATCATCACCTTCGACGTCACCCTCCCGATCGTCGAGGCAGCCGAGAGCATCGCGGAGCGCTCGGCAGTGCGTGCCCAGCGGCTCTATCCCATCCTCGACGAGACAGCGGCGCTCATCGGCGTCGTATCGCGCTCTGACCTGGCGACGCGAGATGGCGCGAGCACGGCCACCCTGGCGGCGGTCGTGCGCCGCTCCTTCGTGAGCGCACATCCAGACGAGACATTGCGAGTCATCACCAACCGCATGATCGCGACGGGATTCTGGCGCTTGCCTGTGGTCTCGCGTGACGATCCCCACACGCTGCTCGGCCTCATCACGCAGCGCGAGCTCTTCCGGGCGCGTGAGCTGCTGCTGATAGAGGAGCGCCAGCGTGAGCGGGTGCTGATCCCGCGCCTGCTCACCATCGGCAGGCAGAGCGCCTCGACGGCAGAGAGGCCATGACCATTGCCCGCCTCCTGTTCCTTCCCTGTCCGTTTGCGCGTATCATAGGGCATCAGGCGGCGAGTAGGAGTGGGGGGGGCGCGATGCGCTTGCGGGTACGGCATGGCTTCATGCGGGCGGTGGATAAGCTGACACAGGCGGCCTATCACGCGTCCGGCGGGCGGTTGGGTGGCCGCCAGCTGAGCTATGACATCCTCCTGCTCACGACCACGGGCCGCAAGTCTGGGGCTGCCCGCACCCATGCCTTGCTCTACATTCGCGACGGCACGCGCTACATCATCTGCGCCTCAAACTATGGCGCACCGAGTCATCCGGCGTGGTATCACAATCTGCGGGCGAATCCCCAGGCCGAGATGCAGGCGAGCCGCCTCAAGGTCGCGGTGCGCGCGGCAGACGCCTCCGGCGAGGAGCGCGAGCGCCTGTGGAGGCAGCTGGTCGCGGTGCGAGCGAGCTACACCGACTATCAGCGGGACAATCCGCGGGTGATTCCAGTGGTCATCCTCACACCTGAGGGATAAGGCGCGCATGGAGCATCCTCAGCGCTCAGCCTCCACTTCGGTGATGCGGCGACTGAGGAAGGCGCGCTCACGCTCGTTCTGGCACAGTGGAAGCGCCCGGCGATAGGCCGCGCTTGCCTCAGCGAGCTTCCCAGCGCGGCGCAGCAGGTCGGCGCGGGCAGCATGGTAGAGGTGATAGTCCGCCAGCGCGCTCGCCAGCTCAGGACGGTCCAGCAGGGCGAGGCCGGCCAGCGGACCGTCGGCCATGGCGACTGCCACGGCGCGGTTCAGCTCGACGACCGGCGAGGGGTCCATCCGCTGCAAGATGCGATAGAGCGCGGCAATCTGTGGCCAGTCGGTCTCTGCGGGGGTCGCGGCTTCCAGGTGCAGGGCGCTGATCGCCGCCTGGATCTGATAGGGGCCGACTCGTCGCCTGCGCAGGGCGCTATCGAGCAGGGTCATGCCACGCTGCTTCTTATCTTGATCCCATTGCGTGCGGTCCTGCTCTTCCAGCAAGATCATCTCGCCATCCGGCCCCACGCGGGCGGCGCGGCGCGCGTCGTGCAGGAGGAGGAGCGCCAGCAACCCCAGTGTCTCGGGCAGCGGCCCAAACAGAGATTCTCGCCGCAGCAAGAGCGCCAGCACGTTCGCCAGCCGGATCGCCTCGTCGCACAGGTCGGCGCGAATGAGATCACTGCCAGCGGTGCCACGATAGCCCTCATTGAAGATGAGGTAAAGCACTCGCAAGACGGCCTCGACACGTTCTTCGATGACCTCGACCGGCGGCACGCGATAGGGGATGCCGGCATCCTTGATCTTGCGCTTGGCGCGCACGAGTCGCTGGGCCATGGTGGGCAGGGGGACGAGGAAGGCGCTGGCAATCTCGCTGGTGGCAAGCCCGCCCAGGGTTTGCAGCGTCAGGGCGACCTGCGCCTCTTGCGAGAGCGCGGGATGACAGCAGGTGAAGATGAGCTTGAGCCGCTCGTCGGGGAAGGTCAGATCACTTGCCTCCTCAGGGCCAGCCTGTGCCTCATGCGCCAGCAGGTCTTGCAGCAGCGTCTGCTTGTGGGCCAGCAGCTGCTCGCGCCGCAGCCGGTCGATGGCCTTGCGACGGGCGGCAGTGGTCAGCCAGGCTGCCGGGTTGTCGGGAATCCCTTCGATGGGCCAGCGCTCCAGCGCCACGACGAGGGCATCCTGAAGGGCATCCTGTGCCAGCTCGACGTCTCGCAGGGAGCCAATCAAGCTGGCGAGGATGCGGTCACCTTCGTCACGGGTGGCCTGGGCCACGGCCCGGCGCGCGGTCTCTAGCACCTGGCGTGTTGCCTCACTCGAACTCCATGATAGGCCGGACTTCTATAGAGCCACGGCGGGCGGCGGGAATCTTGGCCGCGTAGCTGATCGCCTCATCGAGATCTTTGCAGTTCAGCAGATAATAGCCGCCAAGCTGCTCCTTCGTCTCGGCGAATGGACCATCGGTGGTCAGTGTCTTCCCATTCTGCACGCGCACCGTCGTGGCGGTGGCGACCGGCTGCAGCGCCTCGCCACCCTGATGGGCTCCGCGCTCCCTCACCTCGTTGGTGAAGGCGTTATACGCCTCGTATTCCTCAGCCCGCTGTGCCTCGGTCACCTGTGCGTCGGCCGTCTCGTTGGAATAGATCAGCAGCAGATAGCGCACGATAGTTCTCCTTCTCGAAGCGCCTGGGTCCTTCTACGAAGGGGATCAGACATCCCTTTCACTCACACGACGAATGGGAGGGTGGCCAAATCGACACCCTCACGACTCACGTGTGGCGCATGCGCCGCGCATGCTAGCGACGAACCGCCCGCGCGATGAAGAAGGTCATCAGCGCTGCGGCCATGGAGCCTGCCAGCACGATGCGGTTCACATCGATGATGGGCTTGATATGGACACCCTGCGGCGTCACGACGATCGCCGCGACGGGATGCCCACCCGCGCCACCACCCGCGCCGCCGCCCTCACCCATTGGGGCGCCGTGCTCCTCGGCCGCCATGTTTGGCGCGGTGCCACCGCCACCGCCCAGACCGAGGCCCACGCTGATGCGCGCGCACGGGATGACAGTGGTCTCGCCCTGGGTCACGGGCGTCCCGAAGATCGCCCCCGCGCCTGCCGTCGCGATCATCCGTGCCAGGGTGCGGTCCACCAGGGGCGAGAGGCCCCCGACACTGATCGGTGGCATGAGGCTCTCGGGCTGCTCTGTGAGGGCTGGATGCCCGGTGCCGGTAAATGTGCTCATCCTGGAATCCTTCCGTGTTTTGCCAGACGGCTGCTCCCTCGTGAGGTGCGACGTGTCTCGCACCATCCACTAGCATAGCGCCTCCTCATGTGAATTTCCTCACCGGACGATCACATTTAGCGCTCGCCTGAGACGCCTATACTTTCTAAAGTGATGTTCAGGCCAGGGCCTCTGGCTGACTCTCGCACATGCGCCACGAGCGCCCCCTGGCGCCCAGGCAGGAAGGAATGGACGATGAGGAGCTTGCCAGACACATTCGTCGTGGAGCGGACTGAGCGAGCCGGCATCGTGCGCTGGTGGTATCACCTGGTCGCCTTGCCCGAGCCTCCTCCGGGCGCTTCCCTCGCCGCGCGCGAGATGGCCCGGCGCTCGCGGC
>DASWAC010000620.1:0-3891 GCA_036391335.1 Ktedonobacterales bacterium | reverse complement strand
GCTTCGACACCGGCGTGCCGCTCTGCTGGACTCCCGGCCTGGGCGTGAGTGGCCCGACAGCCACTGACCCGCCGCCGCAATTCGCCAATCTGCCTGGGTGCGGGTCGAATCCATATCCCGGCCGCGAGCTGGTATGCCCGCGCGATGGCTATGGCGTCGGCGCAATGGCCTTCACGGTGCAGGGTGGCGATGGGAAGAGCTCGTGGGCCAATGACCGGGTTGGCCGCCCGCCCGCGACGACTTCAGATGTGCCAGGGCGCGCGATGTTCGGTGGCTATGTGATCGTTCCGCGCCTGTGCACCGCTACGGTGACCCTCGACTATTACGTGCCCAACGTGGTGGCGCCTATCGCTGCCGACGTGCCCAAGACCGCCTCACCCTATTCACTGGTAGTCGACCGGCAAGGTGGGACGTTCTATCCGATGACGTTGACGATCAATCCTTCGCCGAAGATGGCAAGCGCTGGCGCGAAGCCGATGCAGTATCACCTCACGGTTGATACGGCCCGCGCGATCACGTATGGCAAGGCGGACGCGCTCACCCTGGCCGAGCTCTTTGGCATGGGGCGGCTCTCGGGCCTGCTGGGCGCATAGGGCGCTCAGGCGTCTGGAGTCTCCGTCGTGATCACGATGACCGGCACCGCGCCCGCTTCCTCCTCGGCCACGAGCTCGCTCACCTGCGTGGAGGTGAAATCCTCTGGATGCGTCTCGCGCCAGCTAAACCAGAGATATGAGCCGATCGCCTGCAGCAGCCCTGCCACCGGCGCAGCCAGCAGCACACCCCACACGCCCCAGACCTCGCCACCGATGATCACCGCGGCGATGGCGACGGCGGGATGCAGTCCCACGGCTTTCCCGGAGATGCGCGGCCCGATCACGTTGTCGAGGAGGATGCGCATCGCCAGCACGGCGACGAAGACGCCGATGGCTACCTGCCAGCCCTGGCCCAGCGCCACGAGCGTGCAGACCACCACCAGGATCGGTGATCCCGTCACTGGAATGAACTGGAGCAAGAAGGCCACCACGCCCAGCAGCATGGCATAGGGCACCCCAAAGATGAGCATGATCGCGCCGGTGAGGACGCCCGAGATGATCGAGAGCACGAGCTGGCTACGGATGTAGCCGCCGACGATGCGCTGCAGGGCGTCGAGGAAGTAGTCCAGGCGAGGCTGCGCACGGGTGGGCGCCTGCCGTTGCAGCCAGCCGCCAATGCGATGGCCATCGTTGACGAGATAGACGCTGAGGATGAGTGTCAGCAGCAAATTGAAGGCAGTGACGAAGACGCCGCCAATGATGGGCACCGCGCCGGTGACAATCGTCTGCCCTTGTGAGGCCAGCTGCCCCAGCACTGAGTTGATTTGGTCCTGCGTGACGCCCAGCTGCTTGAGCCACACGATGAGGGGCGGGTCTGCGCCGTGGCTGGCGGGTGTCAGCAGATCGCGAATCTGGCTCACGCCGCGTGAGAGCTGGTCCACTGCCGCATTGGTGACGAAATAGCCGACGACGGCCAGTGCGCCCAGGAAAAGCAGATAGACGATGAGTGTCGCCAGCACACGGGGCATCACCCGGGCGAGGGCACGCACGGCAGGGTAGAGCGCATAGGCAATGAGTGTCGCCATGATGATGATGACGAGCGACCCCGCGAAATGCCCGGCGAGCCAAAAGACCACGCCCACCAGCACCACAGCGACCACGAGGGTCACACTGATGTCGCGCCGGCGCGCCCACGCGGGATCCACACCGCCCTGAATCGGTCGTGCCGCGGAGCCGGCGACCGCGCGCGGTTCAGCGTTCATGCTCGCTCACCTCATTTTCGTGCTGAGGCGTGTCTCGCCACCCCTCGAGGCGAGCTTACCACGTTACGCGGCGTCCTGAAAGTGAGCCGCAGAGGTTCCAGGGAAGATACCAGGTCGGCGATTCCGCCACCACGCCCGCCATGTACGCACTCATGTGCGGCGCCGCATGTCCCGTTGACGTGGGCAAAGTGATGTTGACTCGCTATCCTAGTGGAGCACACAGTAGGAGGCGACATGCACCACCCCAACCAGGATGCCACTCCCGCATCCACCGATCATGGTGGCCAGCTCATCAGACGCGCGCCCACAGGCTATCTCTGGAATCAGGCGGGCGCCCTGTGGCTCTTCGTCTCCCTCCTCCTGTTCGAGGTCGTGGTGCGGCGCTCGCTGCCGGCGGCAGACACTAATGTCTTTGACTTCGTCTCGACCGTTGCCAATCTGGGCTTCTATCTCGCCTCGCTGGGGCTCGCCAGCGCCGGCATCGTCTATCTGCCTCGCGCCCTGGCCGAAGGCGGACCCAACCATGCCCGCCGGCTGGCGCTGCGGCTGGTGCTGACGCGCATTGGGACGACCCTGCTGGTGGGTGCGCTCATCTATTGGGGACTGCCCGCGCTCGCCAGTGCTGCCGCCGCATCGGGCTGGCAACCCGCCAGCGCCGTGGCGACCAGCTTTGGCGCGACAGCGGCAGTCTCGCACCGGCTGGTGATCGCGCTCTATGTCGTGACTTTGGGCATCTCGACCATTCTCAGCTCACTGCTGGTCGCGCTGGTGCGCACGCGCATCGTTTTTCTCGTCGGCGGCACGGCTCAGCTAGCTCTGCTGGGGATGACCTACCTCTTCCTGCACACATGGCGGGGCGGGGTAGATGGCGCGATCCTGGCGCAGTCGCTGCCCATGGCGCTCTCGGCGGTGGTCTTCGCCTTCGCTCTCACCTGGGCGCTGCGCGCGCCGCCGTCACCGCCGACCGGGCAGCCCTTCTTTGGGAAGGCGCTCAGGCTGGGCGTGGCCTCATGGCTGGCCGACCTCCCGCAGGCGTCGCTGGTGCAGCCGGTGGCGCTAGGCCAGCTCTCGGCGGTGGCCCCATCACAGCTCCTCTTCTTCAAGAGCACCTATCAAATGGGCGATGCGGGCGCGCGCTTCTTCACCGAGGGGCTCGGTGGCGTGAGCATGGCGACGATGTCCGCCTCCTACGCGGGCAATCGCATCGAGTCGCTGGCCACCGGCTGGCGCACGGTGAATAAGCTGCAAGTGTTACTGGCGCTGCCGCTGGTGGCGCTGTGTGTGCCCTACGCGGGGACGATCATGGCGCTCCTCTTTGGGCCGCTCTATGCCTCCACTGGCAGCTTGCTCGCCTTCTTCCTGGTGGCAAATGGGCTGCTGCAGCTCTTGGGTGGTGCGACCCATGAATGGACGCTCTATGTGCTGGGAGGCCAGCGCTGGGTGGTGCTCTCGCGTTGGGTGACACTGGCTGTGCTAGCGCTCACCGGGGCGCTGCTTGTCCCGCGATTCTACGCGCTGGGCGCACTGCTCGCCGTGAGTCTGGGGCGGCTGGTGGCTCAAGTCTTCTTGCTGGTGGTGGCCTGGGTCCTCGTGCGCCGGCCCTATCCCATCCTGTTCGCGGCAAAGCTGCTGCTCACGCTGACCCCACCGACGCTCGCCGTCACCCTGTGGCAGCCAATGACCCTGGCGCACGATCTGGTCACGTCGCTGGCCTGGCTTCCTGCCTCGGTGCGGCTGCCGGCAGAGCAGATCATCGTGCTGGGGATCGCCGGTCTGCTCTTCCTGGCGCTCTTCCTCATCTGCTTGCGCCTGGTGCGCCCACTCGATGCGGAGGATGTCGCGCTGCTGACTCAGGTCCCGTCCTGGCTGCGTGCGGCGCTGCTGCCGTTCGCCGCGCGGCGCTACCACAAGCCCACGGCCGCCACGAAGCCCATGAGCGCCCTGGTGGAGGATCGTTAGGCGGGGCAGTGGCCAGGGATTGTGGCGGCGCGTCATAACTGGCGGAAGGCGTCACCATGGCCTTGCTCAGTGCGGTGGCCCCGCGTGGGCGTGGCTGGGCAAGATAGAGTAAAATATGGTGGCCATTGAGATACGGG
>DASWAC010000619.1:0-1938 GCA_036391335.1 Ktedonobacterales bacterium | reverse complement strand
TACGGGTTCTTGACTCTCTCATTTGCCATCGCCATCGTCGTCCTATCGATCGTTGTCGTCCAACCAGGATTTCCAACGGACGAGCAGTCGTTCGCACAAAAGGAGATCCCAGCCGCGATCTGGCTCTTTGGGGCAGGCTTTTTTGGGCTCATCACGAGGTTGGTGGCGCGCAGCATCGACATCGAGACAGGGTACGATGCGATCGTCGGCATCATCTTTACCCTCATTGGCTTGTTGAGCTTCTACGACATTCTCACCAGCGGCCCGAAGTCGTTCGTCGGCCCGGTGTTTGGATTCACCCAGGTCTACGCCCCGGTGTACTTCTTCGTGGGCTTGGTGGCGGGCTATCGGGGCTTGCGCGGTTATTTCGCGCGCGAGGTGACCAACACATGAGGTCATAACCGAGCCACCAGCCGGCCGCCATCGCTACGGAGCGCGTTCGCGCTCAGCGGCGTGGGATGACCGCCATGGTGCAGCGGGCGACGGCGACCAGCGCATCGCCTTCGTCCGAGACACGAATATCCCATACCCAGTTGCGCCGGCCACGGTGCAGCGGCGTCGCGACCGCCCGCAGCAGACCCTCGCGCTTTGAGCGCAGGTGGTTGCAGTTGATCTCCAGCCCTACGGCATCGAACGCGGCGTGATCGATCCCCAGCCAGGTGCCGATGGAGGCCGCGCTTTCGGCGAGCGCCACGGTGGCCCCGCCGTGCAGCACCCCGAGCGGCTGCTTGGTGGCTGGTGAGACCGGCATCGTCATCACCATACGCTCCGCCGACGCCTCTTCCACTCGCATGCCCAGCGCCTCGAAAAGGGAGCCCTTCCCGAACGCATTGATCTCTTCCGCGGTGCCTAACGGCTCATCCTGTGCGTCATTGTCTGCCATACGTCATCCTTTTCCATGCGCCCGGCCGAGGGAGCTGCCGCAGCCATGCCCTCTCGTTAGGAAGTGTACGCGTCGCAGTCGCCATGAGCAACGGCGGCGTCTCATGCGAGAGATGCCGCCGCGGCATGGCATCACCACGCGCATCCGCTGGGACTCGTCTGCGGGCTCTATGGATAAATGAATGTCACGCCGGGGCCGACGTGCGCGTAGCGATAGTCCACCCGGCCAAAGCCGCCGCCACGCCAGCCAAAGTTCATCTCGGTGATGAGCATCCAATAATGGTCGGGCGCGATGGCGACCACCTGCGCGAAGTGGCCAGCGCCGCTGGCGCCCTGCACCAGACCGCTAAAATAGATTGCCGCGCCAGGGATGGGCGCGCTGCCATGGCGATAGCTGGAGCTGTAGAGCAGATTTGGCTCGTTAGGATTCAAAACATTCACCCACCAGTTGCAATAGCCAAATGCGCCTATCGTGGGAGGATACTTGCTGGGGTCGGGGGAATAGATCGTCGCGTAGCAGTCAGGTGGGACGGTCCAGTTCGAGAGGCTGGGCGCCCAGAGGATATCGCTATGGCAGGGTTGCCCGATCGTGTTTACCGCTGGCCCGTTATATGGCGGTGGCGGCGCGGGCGGCTTCACGACGTGAACTGTCGCGGTGGGCGCTGGTGTCACCGTGCTCGGCGGCGCGCCCATTGCCTTGTCGAGCTCCAGATCGTGGTAGGCCCGGGCCGAGGTCAAATGCTGTGCGGCTGGCGTGTGCAGACGGCTGGCCTGCGAGACGAGCCCGAAAGCGCCGATGATCAGAAGAGCCGCCAGCACACTCAGGATGGACCTGCGGTGCTCCGCCGCATAGAGGCGGCCGCCCAGCGCCCAGCGCAGCGACGTCATCGCGATCCGCAGTGCGCTCGGCGCGGGCTCTGGCAGCGGCGCGATAGGCCGTGTGACCACCGGCAGGCGCACATGGGTCGTCGCCTCGAAGGTTCCGGTGATATCCGCCGCGCGACGTGATGGCGTGGCCATGAAGCGGCTGAGGCCCGAGACATGCGCTGGCGCACT
>DASWAC010000618.1:0-2454 GCA_036391335.1 Ktedonobacterales bacterium | reverse complement strand
GCCGCATCAGCGCAGAAGCCCGCCGCCGTGCTCGACGCGATGGACCGCTTCGCGCGCACCAGCTATGCCAACGTGCATCGCGGCGTCTATACCCTCAGCGAGGAGGCCACCACCGCGATGGAGCAGGCTCGCCGCAAGATTGGCCGCTTCATCAATGCGCGCAGCCCACGCGAGGTTATCTTCACACGCAACACCACGGAATCCATCAATCTCGTCGCCTATGCGTGGGGCATGGCGAACCTCAAGCCCGGCGATGTCATCCTCTCGACGGTGATCGAGCACCACAGCAACATTGTGCCCTGGCACATCGTGGCGCAGCGCACCGGCGCGCGGGTGGAGTTCGTCCCCATCACGACGGAAGGCGAGCTCGACCAGGATGCCTATGAGCGCCTGCTAGAGCAGCACAAGCCCAAGCTGGTGGCCGTCACCCAGATGTCGAATGTCCTCGGCACGCTGCCCCCCGTGGCCGCGATGATCGCCAAGGCGCATCGCATCGGCGCGGTGGTCCTGCTGGACGGCGCGCAGAGTGTGCCCCATCTGCCGGTAGACGTGCGCGCCCTCGATGCGGATTTCCTTGCCTTTAGCGGGCACAAGATGCTCGGCCCCTCCGGCATCGGCGTGCTCTGGGGGCGGCGCGAGCTGCTGGAGGCCATGCCACCTTTCATGGGCGGGGGCGAGATGATCGCGAAGGTGACCCTCAAGGGCGCGACCTGGGCCGACCTGCCACACAAGTTCGAGGCGGGCACCCCGGCCATCATCGAGACCGTCGGCCTGGGCGCGGCAGTGGACTACCTCACCGCACTCGGCATGGACCGCGTGCACCAGCACGAGCAGGTCCTCACCCGCTATGCGCTCGATCGCCTCGCCGCCGTCCCTGGCCTGCGCGTCTTTGGCCCGCCGGCAGACCGTCGCGGGGGAGTGGCGGCCTTCACGCTCGCTGACATCCATCCGCATGACCTCGCCAGCGTGCTCGACCGCGACGGCGTGGCCGTGCGCGCCGGGCATCACTGCGCCCAGCCCCTGCATGACGAGCTCTGCCTGCCCGCGACCACTCGCGCCAGCTTCTATGTCTACACGACCTCCGCCGAGATCGACGCGCTGGCCCAGGCGCTCGATGCCGCGCGCGCCGTGTTCGCGCTTTAGCCAGGAGGCCCGCCACCCGTGGATGATCTCTATCGCGAATATATCCTCGACCATTACCGCAACCCGCACAACCATGGGCATCTCGAGCATCCCGACATCACCGCCGAGGCGACCAATCCGCTGTGTGGTGACCACATCGAGATCGAGCTCCAGGTGGAAGGCGATCAGGTGAAGGCAGTCACGTTCTCTGGCCAGGGCTGTGCCATCAGCCAGGCCTCCGCCTCCATGCTGACCGATCGCATCGAGGGCGCCCACCTCGACGATCTGCGTCACCTCACCCCCAACGATGTCCTCGAGATGCTCGGCGTCGAGATCGGCCCCGCGCGGCAGCGGTGCGCGCTGCTCTCACTGCGGGTGCTGCACAAAGGGATCAGTGGCGACTACACCGGGCACGCCAGCGATGAGGACGACTGGGGCTGAGTGAGCCACGCTCGCGCACATGCCTTCCCACAGCGACATCTTTGATGGGGGTCGTCCCTCGCGCGCGCAAGCGCCCTGCTATACTATCTCCACACGCGCAGGCACAGAGTCACGAGGAAGAGCATGCCCAGCACGATTCGCATCGGAACCATCGCGGGCGCACGGTTCGAGGCGCACTTCTCGTGGATCATCGCGCTGGCGCTGATGGTGGGCACGCTGGCCTTCGGCTGGCTGCCACAGGTTGCGCCTGACCTCTCGCCCACGGCCGACCTGCTCCTGGGCGTCGTGGGCGCGATGCTCTTCTTCGCGCTGGCTCTCGCTCACGACCTGGGGCATGTCCTCGGCGCGCGCTATCGTGAGCGCACACTGACCCGGACGGTGCTCTATCCCTGGGGGGGCGTCTACACCCTCGAAGAGCCGGTCACACCTACAGATGAGGCGCAGGTCGCGCTGGGCGGTCCATTGCTCAGCCTCGCCATCGGCGTGGCGGCGAGCCTGCTGATTCCTCTCTACTACACCAGCTCCACGTGGATTGCCCTGCTCACGACCGTGCAATACACCAGCATCCTGCTCGGCCTGGTCAACCTGCTCCCCGGTCTGCCGCTCGATATGGGTCACGTGCTCCGCGGCTTCTTGCGCACCCAGCGAGAGGTAGCCACGCCGCGGACACCCGCTCCTCCCGACGCGGAGCATGTGCTGCGCTACCACTCCATCCGCGAGCACCGCGACGCCAACGAGATCGCTTGGCTGGTGGGGCGTGTCATCGCGGCGGGACTCCTGCTCTGGGGCATCGTGCAGGCGGCCACAGGGCACGGCATCGCCGCGCTCTGGCTGATCGGCGTGGGCATTGCGCTGCTGGCGCAGCCGGGTCCCGCCTCGCCGGTGGCTGCG
>DASWAC010000617.1:0-1714 GCA_036391335.1 Ktedonobacterales bacterium | reverse complement strand
ATCGGCACTCCGGCGGCGTCGCAGCGGCCCAGCTCTTCGCAGAGGATGGCGGTATACCAGAAATCGAGCCCTTGCCCGCCATATTCCTCGGGATAGGTCAGGCCCAGCATGCCGAGCTTGCCCATCTTGGGGAAGAGGTCGTGCGCGGGGAAGATGCCCGCCGCCTCCCACGCATCCACATGAGGGTTGATCTCTTCCTGCACGAACCGGCGCACCATCTGGCGGAACATCTCGTGTTCCTGTGTGAAGCGCATGAGGTCACGCTTTCCTTTCCGTAGGCGTCACCACTGACGCGCGGCACCTCCCTCGCCATGGGGAGTGTGCATGTTGTTGCGCGCACTGTACCCCACGCGGGGCATGAGCGGGTATGTAGCTGGTTACAGCCGCCGATTTTCCCAGGGCGGGGCTTGCCTCGGAAGATGCCTCAGGCGGTGGGCTGCGTGCCAGCGACGAGGCGCGCGGCGACGAAGGCCGTCACGGCGAGCAGCGAGCCCTGGTCGAAGGGTTTCGGCAGGATCTGGATGCCGAGGCGACGCAGCAGGTCTGAGAAGCCGTCGGGGAAGATGTTGGTCAGGCCGGAGATGATCACGTAGGCATAGCGCGGCGGGAGGAGCCCCGCGTCGCGCGCGGCCTGCAGCACCTCATAGCCGGTCATCTTGGGCATCTCGTAGTCCAGCAGCACCACCAGCGGGCCCTTGCTCGCCCGAATGGCCTCCAGCGCCTTCTGGCCGTCGCCTGCCTCCAACACCTCGTAGTCTTCAGTGGCCAGCCAGTTGCGCAGCATGAGCCGTACGGTAGGGCTATCATCCGCGACGAGCACCTGAATCATCTGACAGCCACCCCTTCATACTGCGGAGATACAGCCTGGCGCGGCCACTGCCGCTCCCCGTAGTATATCCGCTCATCTGCCGTTGCGCATCTTTCCCAACGACTCACCCGGACCGCTTGCGCACATGCACAAGTCGCGGTACACTGCAAGTGCACACTTCCCTTTGTAAAGCTATAGGAGGAATAGCCGCGTGGAGATGGGACATCCCAGCACTGCCGTCAGCCAGGAGCGCTTTGCGCAGGGCATGACGTACGATGAGTTCAAAGCAGGCATGACGCGCAATCAAGACCGGTTCGCCGAGAATGAGCGCATCCTGACACTGGCCCCCGAAGATGTGGCCACACTGGCCGCGCTGCCCCAGCCGGTCAATGTGCTGGTGCTGGCGGAAGACTGGTGCGGCGACGTTGTTGATAACCTGCCGGTCCTCGGCGGCCTCGCCACCGCGAGTGGCAAACTCAACATCCGCGTCTTTCTGCGTGACCAGAACCTCGACGTGATGGACCAGTATCTCAAGGATGGCAAGTTCCGCTCCATCCCCGTCTTTGTCTTCTTTGACGCGGCCTTCCATGAGCTGGGGCGCTTCATCGAGCGGCCAGAGAGCGTGACCGCCCGGCGTGCGGCCTCTCGGCGCGCGCTTTCCGCGCAGCATCCCGAGCTTGGCTCGCCCGAGGTCTCCATTGCCGACCTTTCCGAAGAGACGCGCGTGCTGCTGAAGAGCCTGCAAGCCGAAGACCGCGAGCGCGAGAAGCCGAGCGACAATCAAGACGTGGTGAATGCCATCCGCGCGATCGTCGCGCCGGCCAGGGCTTAGCCGGAGAGGAGCCCTGCCCGATGGCGAAGAAGCCCGTCAAAGTCACCATTACCTATTGCGCCGAGTGTGGCTAT
>DASWAC010000616.1:0-20288 GCA_036391335.1 Ktedonobacterales bacterium | reverse complement strand
TCGCGTGTTCCCGCATGACCGTTGGGCATCACGAGATGGCGAATGATCAGGCCGCGCCTGGCGATGCCGTGCTCGTCCACCTGCAAGCCACCCACCTGGCGATACATCTCCTTGAGGGCGGCGCGGTTGAACTCGACATAGTGGTGCATCTTCGAAGTGCGCAGCGCGGTCTCGTTGTCGGCATACTTGGCGTCGGGCAGGTAGATGTCTACGACGCCATCGAGCAGACGCAGCACATGCACATGCTCGTAGCCGGCGCAGTTATAGACGAGGGGGATGCGAAGTCCCTTCCCAGCCGCGATGACGAGCGCCCGCAAAATCTGCGGCACGAAGTGCGTGGGGGTGACCAGATCAATATTGTGCGCGCCCTTGCGCTGCAGCTCGAGCATCATCGCGGCTAGCCGCTCTGGACCGATGCGAATGCCGTGCCCCATTTGGCTCAGCCAGAAATTTTGGCAATAGGTGCAGCGAGCCTGACAGCCTCCAAAGAAAATGGTGCCCGCGCCGCGTGTGCCGGTGATGGGCGGCTCCTCTCGCCAGTGCAGGTTCCACGAGCCCACGATGATCTCAGTGCCACTGTGGCATGCGCCGGTCTTCCCCGCGATGCGATCCACAGGGCAGTTTTGAGGGCACACAGTGCAGCGGCGCAGCAGCTCCCACGAGGCGTCGGCGCGGCGCTGCAGCTCTCCCGACTCGAAGAGCGCGACATAGCTGGCCTGAAATGTTCCCACGGTGGCGCCTTCCTAGTCGAGAAGAGCCCGGCGGAGCTCGATGATCTGGTCGCGCAGCGTGGCGGCGGCCTCGAACTCGAGCTCTTTGGCGGCCCGCTTCATCTGCGATTCGAGATCCTTGATGAGCCGCGCGATCTCATCCTTCGGCAGGTCGGCGATGGCGACGGTTCCTTCGGCGGCCCCGTCGTCCGCTCGACGCACGCGATCGGCCAGGGTGCGCACCTCGCGCTTCACGGAGACTGGCGTGATGTCGTGCTCCTCGTTATACTCCCGCTGGATGGCACGACGCCGGTTCGTCTCGTCAATGGCGCGGCGCATGGAGTCTGTCATGCGGTCGGCGAACATGAGCACCGTGCCCTTGGTGTGCCGGGCCGCCCGGCCGATGGTCTGGATGAGTGAGCCCTCAGACCGTAGGAAGCCCTCCTTATCGGCGTCGAGGATGGCGACGAGCGAGACTTCGGGCAGATCGAGGCCCTCACGCAAGAGATTGATGCCGACGACCACGTCATAGACACCCAGGCGCAGGTCACGCAAAATCTCGATGCGCTCGAGCGTATCGATCTCGGAGTGGAGATAATGCACCTTGATGCCGATCTCTTGCAGATAATCAGCGAGGTCCTCCGACATCTTCTTGGTGAGGGTCGTCACCAAGGCACGCTGCCCCGCGACCACGCGGCTGCGTATCTCGTCAACTAGCTCATCAATCTGGCCCTCGGTTGGTAAAACACGCACCTCCGGGTCCAGCACACCCGTTGGGCGAATGATCTGCTCTACAGTGACTGTGCTGTGCTCGCGCTCATACGGGCCTGGTGTGGCGGTCACATAGAGCGCGTTGCGGATGTGCTGCTCGAACTCGCCAAAAGTGAGCGGGCGGTTATCCATCGCCGAAGGCAAGCGGAACCCATAGTCCACCAGCACACTCTTGCGGGCGCGGTCGCCGTTGAACATGCCGCGCACCTGCGGCAGGGCAATATGGGACTCGTCAACGACGAGCAGGAAGTCGTCGGGCAGGTAGTCCAGCAGGGTCCACGGGGGCTCGCCTGGGGCGCGCTGGGCGAGGTGGCGCGAGTAATTCTCGATGCCAGAGCAGATGCCCGTCTCGCGCAACATCTCGATGTCGAAGTTCGTCCGCTGGCGCAGGCGCGCGGCTTCGAGAATCTTCCCCTCGGACTCCAGCTCTTTCAGGCGGCCTGTCAGCTCTTCCTCGATGGTGCCGATGGCCGTGTTGAGTCGCTCTTGAGTGGTGACCCAGTGGCGCGCCGGATACACATCGATGCGGGTGCGCTTGCCCAGGATCTCGCCGGTGAGTGGGTCTATCTCGACGATGCGTTCTACCTCATCACCAAAGAACTCGACACGGAGCGCGAGGTCCTCATAAGCCGGGAAGATCTCGAGCACATCGCCGCGCACGCGAAACTTGCCCCGCACGAAGTTTTGGTCATTGCGCTCATATTGGATGTCGGTCAGCTTGCGCAGCACAGCATTGCGCCGCTGTGTCTCGCCAACCTTGAGCGTGACGATGGTGTCGCTATACTCTTCCGGCGAGCCCAGGCCATAGATGCACGAGACCGAGGCGACGATGAGCACATCTTCGCGCTCGAAAAGACTACGGGTGGCCGAGAGTCGCAGCTTCTCGATCTCTTCGTTGGTCTGGCTCTCTTTTTCCACGTAGGTGTCGGAGCGCGGGATGTAGGCCTCAGGCTGGTAATAGTCGTAATAGCTGACGAAGTATTCGACCGCGTTATTGGGGAAGAACTCTTTGTATTCGGCATAGAGCTGGGCCGCGAGCGTCTTATTTGGCGCGAGCACCAGGGTGGGTCGCTGCACCTTGGCGACGACCTGCGCCACCGTAAATGTCTTGCCGCTGCCGGTGACGCCCAGAAGCGTCTGCATGCGCTCGTTACGCTCGATGCCCTGGACGAGCTGCTCGATGGCCTGCGGCTGATCGCCCGTCGGCTCGAAGGGCGCAACTACTTCAAACGCTGGCATGTGGTCCCAATCTCTCGCGTGGTCTGGTGCGAAAAGAGAAACAGGTGGCCCACGTCGCGAGACGCAGGCCACCCGTAGTATAGCACCGGCGAGCTGGCTAGTAGCTTGGCTTGGTGGTGGGCGTAGGAGTCCCAGCGCCGTCAATCTTGGCCTGCACGGCCCTGAGATAGACTTCCGTGGCGGAGATGTCGCTATTCAGCACCGAGCTCAGCACTGTGGAGCCGACGCCCAGGTTGGTGCGCCACTGGCCAACGGTGTCTTGCATGTCGCTCATCCAGTCCACGTGCTGGCCGAATCTGCCCAGGGTGCTGATGGCGGTGCCCAGCGCGTTGTAGATGACATCGAGCGCGCCTGTGCCGATCTTCGCGACTAGCTTTGCCACCGGAACCACAATGCTGTTGACGGCGCCACGGGCCAGCTCGGCCAGGCTGATGGCATCGGTGAGCGCGATGTTCTCCAGCTGCTTCAGCTCTGCCAGTAAGGCCTGACGACCCGCTTCGACGCCTGCCTCATAGGCGGATTTTGCCGCGGTCTGCCCGAGCTCACCGGCCTTGCCCAGCGCCCATGGCGTCGCCGCCGCCGCCGCCGCGCAGGCGCCCACCCCCGCCGTAGCCAGGAGCGCGCGACGAGCCAGCTTATTGCCGCCCTCTTCGTGACTCTCAGTAGCCATCGTTTCTTCCTCACTTCTCACTGCGCAGCCTGGAACGGCCACAGCGTGCATACGCACATGACTGCCATATGGAGGCAGTATACGGGTCTCCAGTTGTTCCGGTCAACGCGATCTCGGGCGAAGAACCTAGCGAGCTGCTGATCTGCGCGCGCGACCTAGTGCCGGAAGTGGCGCTGACCGGTGAAGATCATCGCCATCATATTCCTATTTGCCGCGCGAATCACCTCCTCATCGCGGATAGAACCGCCCGGCTGGATGACTGCCGTGACGCCGGCCTTCGCCGCGAGCTCGACCCCGTCGGCGAATGGGAAGTACGCGTCAGATGCCAGGACGGCGCCACGGGCGCGGTCGGCGGCGCGATCGATCGCGATTTGCACACTGGCCGCCCGATAGGTCTGGCCCGCGCCGACGCCCACGATCATCAGCCGCTGCGCCAGCACGATCGCATTCGACTTCACGTGGCGCACGGCCTTCCAGGCGAAAAGGAGATCTGTCGTTTCCTCGAAGGTGGGCTTGCGCTCGGTGACGACTTCGCAGGTGACGTCTTGATCTGAGATGATGTCGGCCGTCTGCGCGAGAATGCCACCGCTCACCCGGCGGAAGTCCAAACGATAAGGGTCCACAGCGTTCGCGCTCATGGCCGAGGGACCGATCTCCATACCGGTGGCCAGCAGACGGATATTCTTCTTCTTGCGCAAGAGGTCAAGGGCCTCGTCGGTGAAGCCAGGCGCGATGATCGCCTCATAGAAGACGGATCCCAGCTCGGCGGCGGTGGCAGCGTCAACCTCGCGATTGACGCCAATGATGCCCCCATAGGCCGAGATGGGGTCACCCGCATGGGCGCGCCTGTAACTTTCCACCAGAGTGTCTGAGCAGGCAAGGCCACATGGATTGGTGTGCTTCACGATGACGGTGGCCGGCGAGGTGAAGCTGGCGACGGCGGCCAGGGCGGCATCGAGATCGAGCAGGTTGTTGTAGCTCAGCTCTTTGCCGTGCAGCACCTGCGCCGAGGCGACGGTGGGCACGCTCGCGACAGCCGCGCCGTGATTGCCATTGCTGGCGGGCGCCGCATGGGTGGCGTTGCCCCAGGCATAAAACGCCGCGTATTGGTGTGGGTTCTCGCCGTAGCGCAGCGGCTGGATGCGTTGGAGGCCAAGCGTGAGATATTCGGGCAGCAGCGCCTCACTCGTGCCCAGACGCATATAGTCGGCGATGAGCGAATCGTAATAGGCGGTGTGGCTAAAAGCCACAGCCGCGAGCTGGCGCCGGGCTTCGAGCGAGGGTGTGCCGTGCTCGCGTATCGCCATGAGCACCATATCGTAATCCTGCGGGCGGACGACGACGGAGACATCCACGTAGTTCTTCGCGGCCTCGCGCAGCAATGTCACCCCACCGATATCGATCTCTTCGATGAGCTGCTCGTGTGGCGCGTTGCGGGCGATGGCCTGCGCGAAGGGGTACAAGTTGCATACGACGAGGTCGATTGGTGTGATCTGGTGCTCGCTGAGCTCTCGCATATCGCCGGGCACCGCCCTCCGTGCGAGGATGCCGCCAGCAATCGCTGGGTGCAGCGTCTTCACGCGACCGCCGAGGATCTCAGGGAAGCCAGTGACCTCAGCAACCGCCTGAACGGGTATCCCTGCCTCGGTGAGAGTGCTGGCGGTACCTCCGGTGGAGATGATCTCCACATCGAGAGCGCTGAGCCCTCGAGCGAACTCGATGATCCCAGACTTGTCGGCGACGCTGATGATGGCACGCATGAGAGGACTCCTTATCGCACGGGCACTGCGCAACCCTAGAGGTGAGAGATCACGGCCAGGGAGATCGAGCGCAGCGTCTGCAAGACGCCGTCACCGAGGAGGGCAGTCGCGGGCAGGCACTGCGAATTCCAGCGGTTGAGGTAATGGTCGAGCGTGGCGACCGGCACTGCATCGGGGAGGTCACGCTTATTCCACTGCATGACGAGTGGTAGGGAAGAGATATCTTTGTGGAGCGAGGCCAAATGTTGCTCGAGCTCGTGCACGCTGCGCATGTTCTCTTCCATCTTGTCTGGGGATGAGTCGGCGATGAAGACGACGCCATCAACGCCTCGCAACACGGCCATCCTAGTGCGCTCATAGATCACTTGGCCGGGCACGGTATACATCTGCAGGCGCACCTGATAGCCATTCACGGTGCCCAAGTCGAGCGGCATATAGTCAAAGAAGAGCGTTCGCTCTTGCTCCGTCGTGACGGCGAGCAGCTCACCACGGTCCTGGGCCGGCACACACGTGTGGATGACCTGCAAATTGGTCGTCTTGCCACAATAGCCAGGTCCATAATAGACGATCTTGCACAGGACCTCACGTCGCGCCACGTTGACTAGTGCCATGCCACCAAGCCACCCTCTTCGCGCGCTCTCTTGAGCACGTCTCCACTTCGGTGCGCTGGGATGCCAACGACACCACCAAACTCTATCACATCACGTGATCGCGGCGATGCCATAGCCGCTCGTGAGTGCTCAACCTATTCCCCTGCGCACCCGCTTGCGGTACACTGCATGGAAATTCGTGTACGGGATCTCGCAACGGAGCGGGGGAGAGCATCACAATGGAGTCAGTCACAGCAGGGGGCACGCTGCCTCCCCTGGTCATCTTGAATCCCGCGAGCAAGCGTGGCAAAGGGCTGAGGCGGTGGCTAGAGCGGAAGCTGAAGGGTGGCCGTGGCGAGCTGGTGCTGACTCGCGGCCGTGGCGACGGTGAGCGGCTGGGGCGTGAGGCGGCTATCGCGGGTCGTGGGGTGGTCGCCTGCGGTGGTGATGGCACGCTGGCTGAGGTGGCGAATGGCGTCCTCTCGACCGGGCAGGCGGTGCCATTTGGCTTGCTTCCCATAGGCAATGGAAATGACTACGCCTATTACACGCTCGACTTGCCTCGCGCCGACGAGGCCGCGCTCGAGGCGGCGCTATCGGGCCCCATCGTGCCGATGGATGTTGGCAGCCTCAACGGACGCTTCTTTGTGAATTCGCTCGGTGTCGGCCTGGACGCCAATATCAACGTGGCCGCGGAGCGCATGAAGCGCAATCCGCTGATGCGGGGCCAACTCCTCTATTGGTCGGCCGTGCTCAATCAGCTCATCTTCCACTATGGCGGCTGCCCAACACTGCGCATCACGCTGGATGGCGAGACTGAGCCCGAGCAGGCATACGTGCTCGCCGCCGTGAATACCGGCCCGACCGCAGGCGCGGGGTTTCGCGTCAACCATGGCGCCGATCCTAGAGATGGTCTGCTCGATGTGTGCATCGTGGCTAAGCCCAAGCAGATGCGCGCGATGCAGCTCTTGCCGGTGGTGCGGCGAGGCGAGCACTTCAAGGAGCCCGAGGTCAAGCATAAGCGAGTGCATGAGTGCACGATCGAGGCTGACCAGGATGTCTATGCCCACACCGACGGGGAGATCATCCGGGCGAAGCGGTTCGAGGTGGCCAGCATTCCCAAGGCTCTGCATATGCGCCTGACGCCCGCCGTAGCGGCTCGATTCACCGATCAGGGCTAGGTCAGAAAGAATACTCCTCTGTGCGAGCCAGACATGCGTGCTACACTTCCCTACGCGGCATGGGAGGGCATGCGGGCATGAGCGCGACGGAGGTGTTGCCTTGACAGATGACCGGCGAGATACCAGCGCGAGCGACAAGTCGCAGGCCATGAGTGACCTCGCCCCACGGCTGGATGAGCTGCGAGCCCGCATCCGTGAGGCAGACCGCGCCTATTATCAAGACGACAGCCCCACCATCTCGGACGCCGAATATGACCAGCTGATGCGCGAGCTGCGCGAGATCGAGACCGCTCACCCGGACCTGATCACGCCCGATTCGCCGACGCAGCGAGTCAGCGGCGAGGCCACCACCGGCTTTTCCAAGGTGCGCCATCGCGTGCCAATGTTGAGCCTGGCGAACGCGCGCACCCCAGACGAGCTGCGCGCCTGGGAGCAACGCGCCGCGCGGATATTGCCTGACGCGAGGTTCTCCTATGTCTGTGAGCCCAAGATAGATGGGCTCTCGATGAACCTCACCTATGAGCGTGGCAGGCTGAGCCTGGGTGTCACGCGGGGCGATGGCGCGATCGGTGAGGATGTGACCGCAAATGTGCGCACGATCCACGACATCCCAGCGGAGCTGAAGCGCGGCGAGATTGATATTCCCGAGGTCGTCGAGGTGCGCGGCGAGATCTTCATGCGCCGGGCAGATTTCGAGGCGCTCAATGATCGCCTGGCCGAGGAAGCGCGGGTGGCCGACACCACGCCGCGCCTCTTCGCCAACGCCCGAAATGGCGCGGCAGGATCGCTGCGGCAGAAGGATGCTCGCGTCACCGCGAGCCGACCCCTGTCATTCTTGGCCTATCACCTCGGCTACATCGAGGGTATGGAGCCACGCACCCAGTCTGAGCTCGTCGCATGGCTGCGCGCGTGGGGCTTCGCGACGAGCCCACTGATGCGCCATGTCACTGAGCTGGCCGAGGCGCAGGCCTATGCCGACGAATATGCCTCCAGGCGCTTCACCGTGGACTACGACATTGATGGCGTCGTGATGAAGATCGACGACCGGTGGCAGCAGCAGGAGCTTGGCTATGTGGCGCGTGATCCGCGCTGGGCTATCGCGTATAAGTTCGCGCCCGCCGAGGGCAACACCCGCCTGCTCGACATCGTGGTGACGGTTGGCCGCACCGGCGCTCTCACCCCAAACGCGCGGCTGGAGCCACTCAAGCTAGGTGGTGTCACTATCTCGAATGCCACGCTTCACAATGCGGATGAGATCGCACGCAAAGATCTGCGCATCGGTGACGTGGTCGTGGTGCAGCGCCACGGCGACGTAATCCCTGGCATCACGAAAGCCGTGGTCGAGCTGCGTGACGGCAGCGAGCGGGTGTGGGAGTTCCCCACCGTGTGCCCTGTCTGTGGCTCCCCGGTGACGCGTGATGAGGGCGACGCCGTAGCGTATTGCCCCAATAGTGAGTGCGCGGCTCAGCAGGTAGAGCGACTCATCCATTTTTCCAATGTGATGGATATTCGCGGGCTGGGCACCGCCGTCGCCGAGCGCATGGTGCAGCAAGGGCTGGTGCACGATGTGGCCGATGTCTTTCATCTGACCGAAGAGGACGTGCTCACCCTGCCCGGCTTCAAGAAGAAGAGCGCGGACAACCTCTTGCGCGCCATTCACACGAGCCGGGCACAGCCATTCTCACGAGTGCTCTACGCGCTCGGCATCCGCTATGTTGGTGCCAAGGCCGCCGAGATCATCGCGGAGGGGATGCTCTCTATGGATGCGCTGCTCGCAGCTGATGAGGCAACCATCAGCGCCCTGCCCGGCATCGGTCCGACCATTGCGAAGAGTCTCGTCGCCTGGACGCGGCTGCCACAGACACACGAGTTCGTTGCGAAGCTGCGTGACGCGAGATTGCAGCTCGTGGCGCAAGAAGGCCCGGCCCCGGCGGGTGACCGGCCATTCGCCGGCGAGACATTCCTGCTGACGGGCTCCCTGGAGCGTCTGACGCGTGGGCAGGCTGAGCAGGCCATTCAGTCATTGGGCGGCAAGATCGCGTCTGGTGTGACGAAGACACTCAGCCATCTCGTGGTCGGCGGCTCACCCGGCAGCAAGCTCGCGAAGGCCGAGAAGCTCGGCGTGCCAATTCACGATGAGGCCTGGCTGGTGGCGACGCTCGCAGCCCACGATGCGCTGCCCGGCGAGCGCAAGCGACTCGATTAGCTCAGGGTGAACCCGTCGAGAATCTGGGTCACCTGACTGTCAACGCCCTCGATGGAGATGACATCCGTGCTGATGTGATACTCGACCTTCGTGGCCTCGATGTAATAGTCCACATGGGTCGCGCTACCCCCCTGATTGGGAAGGTCCTGTCTGAGCGGTGCGCTGGCATACGCCACGTGTCCGCCAAGTTGCACGGTGTGCAGGCTCGCATCCTTGGCCCGACCCTGCATGGTCGCGGTGAGCGCCGTCACGACCTTTTTATCGACGCCCTGTGGATTGCGCAAGTCGAGAATCACCACACTGACATGAGATGTCTGCGAGGTCTGCGGCCCACCTGTGCCGCCGAGCACGAGGGTCACCGTGACGGGATACAAGGTGCCTGGCGCCGGCGTGTCCTGTGGCGAGGGCGTGCCCTGTGTAGGGCAGTTGATGCCGGTGCCTGGCTGGCCGTCGGCCTTCGCGCCTTCCAAGAACGAGCAACTCCAGCCGTCGGGATAGGCGACGCTGAAATGATAGGCTGCGTTGGTGTAGACAGCGCCGTGCGTATGCGTGGGCGTGGGAACTACCACGGACGTGGTCGAGCCGCAGGCGGTGAGCGCGAGCGCCAGTCCGGCTGAGAGCGCGACGAGCATGACCTGCACTCCACGGCATCCACGAATCCCCATGCGCGAGAGCCTTTCATCCGTGGTGGCTGCGAGCCGCTGCTGTGATATCTTCGCGAGTATAGCGCCATGGTCTGAGGCGGTCAATCAGCGGGCTTGTGGTACCATCTCGTGAGGTGCGCAGCAAAGGAAGCAAGATGTGATGGACACTCTGGCGACGGTATACCTCGGCCTGGGGAGCAATCTTGGCGATCGGGTGGCGCACCTTGCTGACGCGCTGGCCGCCCTTGGTGCGATCGTCGCCGTGCGTCGCGTATCGCCCGTCTATGAGACTGACCCGCAGCTCGTCACAGAGCAGCCGAAGTTCCTCAATGTGGTCTGCGAAGGGACGACCTCTCTCAGCCCGACAGAGCTGCTCGGCGAGGTCAAGAGCATCGAGCGGCGCCTGGGACGCCAGCCGGGGCCGCGCTATGGCCCTCGCGTAGTTGACATCGACATCCTCCTCTATGACGATCTCGCGCTGCAGACTTCGACGCTCACCCTGCCACACCCGCGCATCCCGGAGCGAGCTTTCGTCTTGATTCCACTGCGTGATCTCGCGCCGGGCCTGTCTCACCCTTTGTGGAGTGGGACCGTAGCCACGCTGGCCATGCGCCTGGGCGACCAAGGAGTACGCTTGCTTGGCAGCTTGTATGACGTAAGCTCTGGGCGTTATAATGGCCCCGTCTAGGAATTGAATGCGTGCGAGCCTGTGTCGCGCATGAGATATTGCCAACGAGAGCGCGCCGAATGAAAGCCAGTGATGACGATGCAGGGATATCTCAGTGGGGCGGTGAGCGAGTTTCCCCTGGTGGAGCTCGTGCAAACGATGGGCGTCGGCGGCTCAACGGGGGCTTTGCATCTGATGCGCTCTGATGGCGCCTCTGGTGTAGTCTATTTCGAGAATGGCGACGTCGTGAGCGCCGTTGAGGTTGGGGCCAATGGGCTCGCGCTCGGCGATGTCTTGCAGCAGCTCGACTATGCCTCGAAGCCACAGCTTGAGCATGCCTTCGAGCAGCAGCGCCGCGATGTGCTGGGCAAGCGCATCGGCGAGCGATTGGTAGATATGGCGCTCCTCAGCGAGGCTCAGCTGCAGACGGCCCTGCGCACCCAGATCATGTGGACGGTGCGTGAGATGGCGGTGTGGCGAGACGGCAGCTACCAGTTTCGGCCCGGCGAGCGCTTGCCAATGGATACGATCACCGTGCGCGTGGGCTATGAGGATATCGCTCTCGAGATCATCCGCTATGAGGGCGAGTGGGAGACCCTGCGCAGCTTCCTGCCAGACGGCATGCGCACCCATGTCGCCATGGTCTATGAGCCACCATTTGATTTGCAGCTGATGTTCCATCCCGCGGTGTGGCGGGCGATCTCGAAGGTGAACAAGCATCATTCGGTCAGGCGCATCGCGACCGCGCTGCATCAGAATGAGCTCGATGTCGCCCGCCAGCTCGCCGGCCTGCGGCGCGATGGGCTGCTGACAGTGGTCACGCCAGGGCTGGCGGCGCCGCTCAGCGAGCCGGCCAGCCGCATCAATGTGGAAGGGCTCGACCTCTTTACGCTCATTATCGCCTTCGAGCAAGACTGGCTGAAGCGTCGCTCGTTTTCCGACCACCTCGTTGGGCTGGCCACGTATGTTAACCGCACCATGGAAGAGCTCGAAAAGCTCCTGGCGCGCAATGACCTCACCCTCGCTCCCGATTCCCTGGCTAATATCTTGCGTGAGCACCGTCTTTCGATGATTGGTGACTATCATCTCAAAGTCGAGCGCAATCGTATCAACACTGAGCACCTGGGGGCGCACAGCCGCAGATTGCTCGAAGGCTCGAACAGACGCACCGCGCTCGACGCTACCACGGATTACTATGGTGAGGCACTGTTCATCTTGCAGCAGGCGCTGCGGGCTGCCTTCGATGCGATCAACCGGCGTGTGGGCTCGCCCGACCTGCGCCGTGCCAACCAGGAGGCATGGGAGGCACTCTTCCTGACGATGGAGCAGACCCTCAACGACGGCTAGCGGCTCTTGGCTTCTGTGGTAGCACTGAGAAGGCGGGAAATCTATGACACGTGGTAGTCAGCATGGCCTGCGACCCGATGTCATCGCGGTAGATGACTCAGCGGTGGTACGCAAGGTCATCGAGGCAAGTCTGACCCAAGCCGGAATTCACGTTCTCACTTTTCCCGATGGTCCCTCTTTGCTGCGGGCGGCACAGAGCGGGCAAGTCGTGGCGCCAGGCCTGGTCGTGCTGGATATCAATATGCCGCGGATGAGCGGCTATGATGTCGCGGACTCTCTGCGCCACCAGCCTGGCTTCGCCGATGCGCAGATCATCATGCTGACGGGCCAAAATACCATCGTGGACCGGGTGAGAAGCCGCATACTGGGCGCGAGCGAGTTTATCGCGAAGCCGTTCAGTGTGCCGGATTTCGTGGCGACTGTGTGCCGTCACCTGGATATCTCGCCGCATGGCCACACTGGGGGCCGGTGGCCCACCCCCGGTGAATAGAAGCTCTCTGCTCTAGTGAGGGATGGGATGGGCTGATGACGCATACCGACGACGAACACGCAGGCGCCGATGCTGCGGGTGGCTTGCCCACCACTGCGCTGCCTGAGCCTACCGCGACGCTCGAGGCGCAGGCGCAGGATGCTCTGGTGGACACGATCACAGCAGTGCACGAGGTGCTTGCTTCCAGTGGGGTGCAGCTAGCCCCGACTGGCGCGGGCGACGGCTACCTCACCTGGACGGCGGGCGGCATGCATTGCGCTCTCGCGATTGGCTCAGTGCGCGAGCTCTTGCCCAGTCTGCCCCGAGTGACCTCGCTGCCAGATTCCCCAGACTGGCTGGCCGGTCTCTTTCTGCACGACAACGAGATCATCGCCTTGGCTGATCCGGTGCACGTGCTGGGAAGGGGTCAGCACGATGGCCAGCGCCGGCAGGCGATCCGTCGGGCGCTCAGCGGTGTGGGCGCGATCTCACGGGCGCCCATGCAGGCGGTGGTCATTGGCGATGAGGAGGTGAAGCTCGGCTTGCTGGTGGACGAGGTGGCAGGCGTCGTGTATGGCATGGCTCTCCCGATTACCGACCACAGCCCATTTGGCCAGGGAGCCGAGATTCAGGTAGGCAATGGGCGAGCCTATCGCACGCTGGACGCACGCGCGCTGATAGACGCGCTCGTGCGCGAGCTTGCCAGTGCGGAGGGGAGTCTCGATGACGGCAAGTGATGAGAGCAAGGCGACCGTGCTAGGTCTTTCACTGCGGCTGCTCTGGTTCGCCTATGAGGCCTTTCGTGACGCGAAGTCGCCGGATGTGAGTGCGAATGCGCTGCGCCAGATGCGACGGTACGCCGCCGAGCTGGGCACGCTCTATGATGATCCTACAGTGGATGATTGCGCCGCACTCTGCACCGCCATTGGCGAGGTGATCGACGCCACGCTTGCGGCGCCAACGAAGCCGGCCGGGCTGGCGGATGTGCTCGCGACGGCGCTGACGTATCTGCGGCAGCGGCAGCACATGCTGCAAGACGGCGAGCAGCCCGATGCGCAGGTCGGCGCTCTCCTGCCGCCGATCATGGCACAGCTGCAGCGCTGTGGAGCACGCACCGTCACGCTGCCGCCGATGCTTCTCGCCGCGCATGACTCCGGCGTTTTCTCGGCCCCACGAGCGGCTGGTGGCACTGGAGGGCTGCACGATCACTTGGATCACGTCTCGCCAGCGCTGCGCAGAAAATTCCTCGCGGAGATGCCAGAGGATGTGACTCAACTGCGACAAGTGCTCTTACGCTTGCAGGAGCATCCGGCTGATGAGCAGGTGAATCGCGATGGGTTCCACGTGGCCCATAAGATTCGCGGCAGCGGCGGTACCATGCGGTGGAAATCCATCGCGGGGCTCGGTCAGCTGCTCGAAGACATCTTCGAGACCTTGCCAACATTGCAGGCGGATCCACAGCCGGTGCTTGCCGTGGCGATGCGCCTGGTGGACCTCTTGCAGGTCGCACGTGATGAGGCGTTTCGCACCGGGCAAGAGATGCCAGCCGCACTGCTCGAAGCGCAGCGGCTGGTCCAGTCACTCCATCTCGGTGGTGCGTCTCCGGCGAGCGCCGCCGCTGTCACGGTGGTTGCCTCGACACCACCAGCCGCCGCACCCATCCCAGATACGACACGCGATGAGGCGACAGCAGGCCTGCGCATCGAGGCGCAGCGTGTGGACGCGTTGCTCAGCAAGCTGATCGCGCTCTCGACGCGCGGACAGCTTATGCACAGCGCTGGCGAAGATATGGCCAATATGCTCGGCGAGCTCTCAAGGTCGGTGGAGCGTGCGCTCACACGGGTGCAGACGATCGTTGACGGCGACGCCAAAAGCCCCGCGACCGCCGGTGCGCAAGAGTTCACCAGCTCGCTCAAAGAATCAGTTGAGGACGTCGGCGAGGCCGTGACGGCGCTGCGACGCGTAGCCTTCAATATCAGGCAGGCGGCACAAGAGCAGGATGTGCTGACCGCCGGCTTGCAGCAAGATCTGCTGCATCTGCGGCTCGTGGAGCTCAGCACGCTGCTGCCGGTGATCGAGACGACGGTGCGTGTGGTTGCCAGCGAGCAAGGGAAGCGCGTCAGGTTCACCGTTCGTGGTGGTGAGACGGCCATTGACCGCGATATCAGTGACGCGCTCGCGGAGCCGCTCTATCAGCTGGCACGCAATGCGGTTACTCACGGCATCGAGCTTCCAGAAGCTCGTGTCGCCCTTGGGAAGTCGCCCGAAGGGCATGTCTGGCTCTCGGCCCATCATGTGGGTAATGAGGTGCAGATCGAGATAGGGGATGATGGCAAGGGCGTTGATCTAGCCCATGTGCGTGCCGCTGCCATCCGCGCGAGCGTGATCCCTCCTGATGCCGAGCCCAGTGCCGTGAATCCTGGCCTCATCTTCGAGGCGGGCGTCACCACATGGCCGCAGGCGGATCTCGCGGCGGGACGCGGCGTGGGCCTGAATCAGGTGCGTACGGCCATCCACAGCTTCAAGGGCTCAATCGAGATGACCTCGACTGAAGGCCAGGGCACCCTCTTTGAGGTGCGCATTCCCGTCTCGCTGCGTGTCGCCAGGGTCTTGCTGGTGGAAGCAGGTGGCCAGCACTATGCGCTTCCGGCGGCATATCTCGACCGCGTGATCGAGGCGCCAGACGACATTGGCACCGCGCTCGATGCTGGCATGCTGCACGTGCGCGAGGGCGAGACGACGGAGCGCATCCCCATGAGGAGCGTGGAAGAGCTGCTCAGCCATGGCCGTGTCACACGGCCGCATCACCCCGTGGTCGTGATCGTCCGGAATGCGGGCAAGCGGTTCGCCTTGCTGGTGGATCAGGTGGGCGAGCAGCGGGGACTCATGGTGCGTGCCTTGCCAGCATATCTGCGGCGCTCGGTCACTCGGTCGGCGGCGATCACTGCCGGTGGCCAGGTTGTGCTGATGCTCGACATCCCCACCCTGCACAGGCGTATAACAGGAGTGCGCAGCACCGGCGCGCCCATCAGGCAGCGAGCGCCAGGAGCGGATGCCATGCCGCGGGTCTTGATCGTAGACGATTCACTCTCTATCCGGCGCACCTTGAGCGAAGAGCTCGCGCAGGACGGACTGGAAGTCGAGACGGCTCGCGACGGCATCGATGCGCTGCAGACCATCGCGCGCATGCGGCCACGAGTGCTCGTGTTGGATATTGAGATGCCGCGGCTGGATGGCTTTGAGCTGCTCAAGATGTTGCGCGACTCTCGGCAACTGGAGGGGGTAAAAGTCATGATGTTGACCGCCCGCACCAGCGCGGATGCCCAGGCGCATGCGAAGATGCTGGGGGCGGACGATTATGTGATCAAGCCCGTCCCTATCTCTGAGCTAGCCCAGCGCATCCACAAGCTGCTGGGGACCGACGATACATTTGAGGCCAATCAGACATGACACCAAGCCCGCTGACCCCGCCTGCCTCCAGCAGTGCGAAGCACCGCAAGCCGCATCCCGTCGCCACACGGCCTGGGCCGCGCACGACATTGGCGGTCTTGGTGGGCCGCGCGACGAGCGCCACCGTGCGCCGGTTGGGCATCGGTGGCGGCACCAGCTTGCCAGGCCTCATCGCCCGGGGGATCGATCCTAAGCTCACGACCCGCCTGAGCGCTCAGCTGCGGCACGGCAGCATCGTCGTCACCGGGACGAATGGCAAGACGACCACCAGTGGCATGGTGGGTGCGGTGCTGCGCGGCGCGGGGATGCGTGTCTGGCAGAATCGCGAGGGCTCGAACCTGGCGCGTGGCATTGCCACCGCACTGCTCAAGCATGCCCATGCGTCGGGCTCACTGCGCGATGGTGGCGACGCGGCCTTCGTCTTCGAGCTCGATGAGGCGGCCTTCCGGCGTGTGCTGCCAGAGCTGCGTCCCAAGGTGGTGCTGGTCACCAATCTCTTTCGCGATCAGCTCGACCGCTATGGGGAAGTTGATACGGTGGCCGAGCGCTGGCGTGAGGGCCTCAAGCGGGTGGACGCCACGACGACCTTGATCGCCAACGCGGATGATCCCAGTGTGGCGGCGCTGGCCGATATCCATCCCGGGCCGGTGCTCTTCTATGGCGTGAACGAGGCGCCGTCGGTTGTGGAAGGCGATGCGCGCATTCAGGTGATCGATACCCGCACGTGCCCGCGCTGCCGCGGCTTGCTGAGCTATTCCGTGCGCTATTACAGCCACGTGGGCCACTGGTCGTGCACACACTGCGGCTTCGCACGACCCACGCCCACCGTCTTCGCGTCGGCAGTCACTCTGGCGAGTCTGGATGGCGCCCAGCTCACACTGACTCGCCCCGATGGGACGGCCCAGGCGAGAATCACCCTGCCCGGCCTCTACAATGTCTATAACGCAGTGGCCGCCGCCGCCGTTGGCTACGTCGAAGGGACACCGCTCTCGCCAGCCGTCGAGGCCTTGGCACGGTTCTCACCTGCGTTCGGGCGGGCAGAGCGCATCCAGGCACGCGGGCGCACGGTGCAGATCTTGCTGGCGAAGAACCCCACCGGGCTCAATGAAGTGCTGCGGGCGCTCGGCGCGGATGGTCGCCGCCATCACCTGCTCATGCTGCTCAACGATCGCGCCGCCGATGGCGAGGATGTCTCGTGGATCTGGGACGCCGACTTCGAGCAGGTGCCGGCTCTGGCAGAGCGCGTGAGCGCCGGGGGCACACGCGCCTTTGACATGGCGCTGCGCCTCAAATACGCGGGCCTTACCCCCTACGCCGTGGAGAGCGATATCCCGAAGGCGTTCGAGCGCGCGCTGGAAGCGACCCCCGTAGGGGAGTCCCTCTATGTCATTCCCACCTATACCGCGATGCTGGCGGTGCGCGGCGAGCTGTCGCGCCTGGGCTTCGCACCACGCTATTGGGAGCTGCCGCAAGATGAGTAATCCACGGGCGGAAGTTCGGCTGCGTCTCGGTCACCTCTATCCCGACCAGCTCAACATGTATGGTGACCGTGGCAACATTCTCACCCTGCTGCGGCGCTGCGAGTGGCGCGGCATCCGGTTGGATGTCGTGCCGCTGGACATCGGTGATGAGCTCGACGGCACGCAGCTCGACATGCTTTTCATCGGCGGGGGACAGGACAAAGAGCAAGATGAGGTCGCCCAGGATTTGCGCGAGCGCAAGGGTGATGCGCTGCGCGCCGCTGTCGAGGCGGATATGCCGGTGCTGGGCGTGTGCGGTGGCTATCAGTTCCTCGCCAAATATTATCACCCCGCCGAGGGCCCCGATCTGGAAGGTGCGGGCATCTTCGACGCGTGGACCATCCACAAGGGAAAATCGGTGGCGCGCTGTATAGGCAATGTGGCCATCACGTGGGGGGCGAGCACGCTCGTTGGCTTCGAGAACCATGGTGGCCGAACCTACCTCGGCCCGACGATGAAGCCGCTAGGTCAGGTGATGGCGGGCCACGGGAACAATAGTGAGGACAAAGGCGAAGGCTGCGTCTATCGCAACACCTATGGCACCTACATCCACGGCTCGCTCTTGCCAAAGAATCCGCACCTGGCGGACCACCTGCTGGGGCTGGCGCTCGAGCGCACCCATGGCGCGGATGCGCGTACGCTGCTGACGAGTCATCCATTGGACGACACTCTCGAGTGGCAGGCGCACGAGCGCATGCTGAAGCGGCTGGGGCTCACGCCGCGCGCGCATGCGTTCGCTCAGGCGAGCTGAGCCGTAGACACACGCCTGCGCACCTCTGGACGGCGTGGACATCCCGTGGATGTGACCGCCGCGCGGCACATACCTGCCTGGGTCAATGGCCTGGCGGTGGCGCACCCCTGTGGTACGATAGAAAAGACAGGCAGTCGCCCCGGACGCGCGTATATATGATCCCTTCCTCATTGGGCGCTCTCACGTGGCTAGCTTGGTGAGCCGCCTGCTGGCATGGCTGCCACCTCACTTCCCTGTCTCATCTAGCGCTGACACTGAGGTCATCAGCTAGGGCGAGAGGCTATATGGTTGGCGCAGCACATAGTGCCACGAAAGGGGGAGCGGTCAGCCGTTGCCGGTGACGCCGCGGGCAACGTGATCGCGACGTGAATGAAAGCTGTAGTCATGGCGGGCGGAGAAGGCTCGCGCTTGCGACCGCTTACTGTCACCCGGCCCAAGCCCATGGTGCCTGTTGTGGGCCGCCCCATCATGGAGCACATCCTGTTGCTGTTGAAGAAGCACAGTATTCGCGATGTCGTGGTGACCGTGCAGTATATGGCCAGCTCCATCGAAGATTACTTTGGCGACGGCGGGCAGCTTGGCATGCGTATCAGCTATTCGCGCGAAGAGGTGCCGCTCGGCACGGCAGGCAGCGTGAAGAACGCCGAGGATCTGCTCGACGACCAGTTCGTCGTCATCAGCGGTGATGCCCTGACTGACTTTGATCTCGACCGCATCATCAAGTTTCACCGTGAGAAGAAATCGTGGGCCACGCTGACCCTAGCCCATATGCCGAATCCGCTGGAATACGGTGTCATCATCACGGCGAAAGATGGCAAGATCGAGCGGTTCCTCGAAAAGCCCAGCTGGGGTGAGGTCTTCAGCGACACCATCAACACCGGCATCTACGTGCTCGACCCGCGCATCCTGCACTATTTCGAGCGCGACAAGGTCTTTGACTTCAGCCAGGACCTCTTCCCCATGATGCTGGAGCGCCAAGATCCTCTCTATGGCTACATTGCGGACGGCTACTGGTGCGATATTGGCAACCTTTCCACCTATATGCAGGCGAACGCCGATGTGCTGCAAGGAAAGGTCAACATCCAGGTGCCGGGGAAAGACCTTGGTGGGCAGGTGTGGGCCGAGGAGGGCGCCGAGGTCTCACCGGAGGCACAGATCTTTGGCCCAGTCTATCTCGGCGCATCCAGCACCATTCGTGATGGCGTCATCATTCACGGACCCAGTGTCATAGGGGCTTACACCATCGTGGATGAGCGCGCTCAGATTGACCGCAGTGTCGTGTGGAGCAATAGCTACATCGGTGAGCGCGCCGAGCTGCGCGGGGCCCTGGTGGGCGCGTCAAACGCGATTCTGACCCGTGCCGTGATGTTCGAGGGGGCGGTCACCGGCGATCACTGCGTGCTGCAAGAAGGCGCGATGATCCAGCCGGGGGTCAAGGTCTGGCCAAATAAGGAGATCGAGACCGGCGCGGTCGTCTCGCAGAGCATCATCTGGGGCTCGGCCGGTCGCCGCTCCATCTTTGGACGCTATGGCGTGACCGGGCTGGTTAATGTCGACATGACGCCGGATTTCGTCGCGCGACTCGGTGCGGCCTATGGCGCCATCTTGCCGAAGGGGGCTGTCGTCGCGGTCAACCGCGATGCGCACCGCACCCCGCGCATGCTGAAGCGAGCCATCATCTCGGGCCTGCCATCCGCTGGCATCAACGTCATGGACCTCGCCCAGGTGCCGATTCCCGTGGCGCGCTTCTACGTGCGCACGACGACCGCGGCGGGTGGAGTCCACGTGCGCCTCTCACCCTTCGATCCGCGCACTGTTGATATCAAGTTCTTCGATGACAAAGGGCGAGACATCAGCAAGAACACCGAGCGCAAGATAGAAAACCTCTTCTTCCGTGAGGACTTCCGCCGGGTCTACCTCGACGATATCGGCTCGATTGACTATGCCGACAATGTCATCGAGCGCTATCGTCAGGCCTTCCTCAAAGCGCTCGACCTCGATCTGATTCGCAAGCGCCACTTCCGCCTCGTCGTGGACTACGCGCACGGCGCAAGCGTGGATGTGATGTCTGATATCTTCAATCAGGTCAATGCGGACGTGATCGCCCTCAACGCGACACGTGACTCGAATCGCTATTCGCGCTCCGCCGAAGACTTTGGCCGCGATATGCAGGTGCTGGCCTCGATCACCGCGAACCTGAAGGCCCAGTTGGGCGTGCGCATCGACACCGCTGCCGAGCGGATCTTTGTGGTGGACGATCGCGGGCAGATCCTTGAAGGGGGCACGCTGCTGGCCGCAATGACGGACCTGGTG
>DASWAC010000615.1:0-2154 GCA_036391335.1 Ktedonobacterales bacterium | reverse complement strand
TGAGGTGGTCCACCGGGATGCGGAAGAAGCCATGCACCTGTGGCGCGTGCAGCGCCATCGTGAGGATCCGGGTGGCCCCTGCCGCCGTCAGTAAATCAGCGACGAGGCGCCCGGCGATGGAAATGCGCGGGGCGTCCTTCTTGTCCGAACGGGCATAGGCGTAGTACGGGATCACCGCCGTCACGCGCCCTGCGGAGGCGTCACGCGCGGCATCGAGCATCAGCAGCAGCTCCATCAGATTGTCCTGCACCGGCGGGACGAGCGGCTGCACGATGAAGACATCGCGCTCGCGGCAGTTGGCGTTGAGCTGCGCATAGAGGCAATCGTTGCTGAAGCGCCGAATCGTGGATGGGCTGAGGGGGACACCCAGGCTCTCGCACACCTCTTCCGCCAGCGCGGGGTGAGCGTTACCGCTGAACACGGTGATCTCTCGCATGGCATCACCTCTCTACGGGGAAGATAGAGCACGATCCTCGTCTACTATAGCATCAGGCGCTTGCGTGCATGCACAGGCTGTTCAGGCGCACGTCGTGAGCCCGTACCGGACTGGGCTTCGGTCACGCGCACGAAGGGGTCCCCTGGCTCATCTTGTCTCGCTGTGGGGCTAGAAGAGGGTGAGCTGCTCTGGGGCGCCACCATCGTCCCCGCCGAGCTTGCCCTCTGCCGCCAGCCGCTGGGCCTCGGCAAAGGCCGCCGGCAGCGCGTAGGTGAAATCGTGCACGACGGTCTCGCGCAGCTCCTCACGGTGCAGGGCCGCGGCGGGGTTATACATCGCGAGGACGACGCGACCCTGCAGCAGGGAATGCGTGCCGTGGAGCTGGCTGATCTTCGCTTTGGGCAAGAAGCGGCGGATAGCGCCACTGCCGAGCGTGACGATGAGGATGGGGTTGACCGCCGCAATCTCCCGCGTGAGATAGGGCGCGCAGGCGCTGATCTCGTCTGGCGTGAGGGGACGGCTCTGCGGCACACGATGCTTCACGAGGTTGGTGAGGTAGACCTGCGAGCGCTGGAGTCCCGCCGCCGCGAGCAGCTCATCGAGGAAGTCGCCGGAGGGACCAGAGAAGGGATAGCCTCGCCGGTCATCGAATTGACTCGGCGCCTCCCCGATGAGCATGATGTTCGCCTGATCTGGGCCGGTGCCGGGCACACCCTGCCGCGCACCCTGGCAAAGATCGCAGAGCGTGCAGGCGCGGATATCCTGCGCCACCTGCGCCAGAAGATCGGCTGGAGTCGTCATGATGGTGCTCGCAATCCTTGCTTGAGCCACTCTCGTTGGTGAGCCCTCCATTATATCCCGCGCCGCCGGCATAAGGCCCGGGCGCGCTGCCGTGGCTGGAGCTGGCTGTCTCGTCGTGCGCCACGCATTGGCTAAGCATCCCGGCTGCCACATACGCGACCCTCAGCGAAGAAGCCTAGGGGAGGCATATTCACTGAGGGTCAGGGCTCGCACTGGTAGAGTGCAGCTCGCCACTAGGCCTTGTCTATCGTGACCATCCAGTTGATGCCGAACTTATCCGTGAGCCAGCCCACTTCAGAGCCCCACGCTTGCTCCATCAGCGGCGCCTTAATCTTGCCGCCCTCGGCCAGCCCGCTGATGGCCTGGGTGAGCCGGTCCTTATCCGTGCCGGCCAGCGCGATGGCCATGTTGTCGCCGACGCCGGGCGGATAGCTGGGGTGGCCGTCTGAGGCGAAGATGACCGCGCCGTCGGCGTCCAGCCGCCCATGCGAGATCCGCTCATCCGGGCTGGCTGGCTTGGCTGTGCCCTTCTCATCGATGCTATACAGCTCGAGCGTGCCACCTAACACCTGCTGATAGAACTCCAGGGCCTCCCGGGCGCGGCCCTGAAAGTTGAAATAGGGGATCAATTGGATCTTGCTCATCATGCAGACTCCTGAGCTGACTTGCCACACCGAGGCGGCGCCTCGCCGTCTCGATGCGGGTGATACGGTACGATCTTGACGAGCCTACCCAGCCGCGCTCCATGGGACCCGGTCTCCCGGTCACATCGGTTGGATTTCACCCGTCATTACACTGACGGAACACGATGGAGGGATGTGACCGATGGATACATACGACTGGCTGGCAGAGCGCTTCGAGGCCCAGCGGGCCCACTTGCGAGCCGTTGCCTACCGCCTGCTCGGGTCTGCGAGCGA
>DASWAC010000614.1:0-3012 GCA_036391335.1 Ktedonobacterales bacterium | reverse complement strand
GGCGGCACTGCTGCGGCGCATCCGAGACGGGGAGGATACGGCGCGGGCGCTCACCTATTGGGATGAGCAGCTTGCCCACGATGCGGCCCCCGTCGTACGCACGCGCGCCGCGTTCCTCGCCAAGCTGCAGCCCGCCGTGGCGCGCCACTATGCCAAGCTGACGGCCGACGCAGGTGAGGGCGATGAGCCACTGCGCCTGGTGTATGCTCCCTCGTACGATGGACCCATCGAGGGTGACGACGCGACCGTGGCGGCGGCCTTTCGTGAGCGGCTGGATGCCCTGCGCCGGCGTGAGCTTGCTCAGGGGGTCAACGTGCTCGGCCCGCACCGTGACGATCTCGCCTTCTTCGCGGGCCCGCTCAACCTGGCGACCTATGGCTCGCGCGGGCAGCAGCGCACCGTGGCCCTCGCTCTGAAGCTCGGCGAGCTAGAGTTCATCGAGGGGGAGACGCATGAGCAGCCTGTCCTACTGCTCGACGATGTGCTCAGCGAGCTAGACGCCTCACGCCGGCAGGCACTGCTGCACGCGGTGGCCCCGCTGGAGCAAGTGCTGCTCACAGTGGCCGATGCGACCTCTGTGCCCGCTGAGGCGTTAGCAGCCGCGCATGTCTACACCGTGCGCGCCGCCACGCTGGAGCCACAGAGCTAGGCGTGAGACGTCGTCGCCTCGCGTTGCTGGCAACGTGGCGGGCATTCGGGGTGTGTGTCACCATCGAGACGGCGCCCACTGCAATACGTCGAGGTATACACATGAGTCAAGATCTGCTTCAGGTGGGCAGCGCGGTCCTTGCCGCTCAGCCACTCAGCGCTCTCCTGGGGTTACAGCTGCTCGCCTATGCGGCCAGCGAGACCGTCATCGCGGTTGACCTGCGCCCCGAGCTGACTCAGCAGGCGGGCTACGCCCATGGCGGAGTGCTGAGCACACTCGCCGATGTCGCGCTCACCTTCGCGGGCGGCGCCGCCCTCGGTCCCTCCGTGCTCACCGCCGGATTCACGATCACCTTCCTCCGGCCGGCACAGGGGCAGCGGCTCATCGCGCGGGCCGGGGTGATCGATGCGACCTCCCGCCAGGCGGTGTGCCGGTGCGACATCTTCACCGAGCGCGACGCCCAGGAATACCTGGCAGCCACCGCGCTGGGCACGATTCGCGTCGGCGGCCCCTCCGCGAGCTGACCGCCGCCCTCGTGGAGACCACCAAGCTCAGCGCGGGAGCGCGGGTGCTCACTTGACGCGCGACTGGACACCTCTGGTAGAGTAGACCTTGCGGGCAACGATGGCCACCATTGAGACGCCTCTCCAAGGCTCGAGAGGCACGCTATGCTATGACCTGCTCTCGACCATCCGCTGCCCGGCCAATGGGTAGGCATCTCTGCATGGTTAGAGCAAGGATTTCGTAATGACAGCCCAGACCCCAGCTCCCCCTTCTAAAACCGCGGGCGCCTCACTACCCCGGCCGCGTCGTAGCGCGATCATCCCGCCGACGGCGACGCTGGCCCTGTGGCGGCTGCGCCAGTCATGGCGGCTGCTGCTCATCACGGAGCTCGGCATGGTCGCGGCGGTGCTGCTCATCTGTGTGGTCCCACTGTTCTCACAGGTCTCTATCAGCGGCGGGCTCCGGGCCGCGCTGGCGGCGAGCACGGGCTCGCGAGACATCGGTGTGACAGCGGCGATTAGCGATATGACCCAGGCGAGCGCCAAGCAGCTCAAGCCCCGGGTAGACGCCATGATTCGTTCGCGGGTGGGTCCCTACCTGTCCGGCGCGCCGGTGTTTAGCATCACGTCGCTGCCGATGGTGATCTATAAGACGCAGGCCGAAGCGAAGGCCGGTGGCGAGGCTGCCCCCAATGGGCCCGGCCTCTTGCTGGTGGGACGCGACCTCGGTGAAGTCAGCTCCCATGCGCAGCTGACCGCCGGCCGGCTTCCGCTGGCCACGAGCTCGCAGATGGAGGTCGCGCTCACGGGCGACGTTGCCGATGCCTTGCAGCTCAGCCTCGGGCAGACCTTCTACGTGTCGTTCCGCTTTGGCCCTCCCTCCATACCGGCCGTCGCCATTCCCATCAAGGTGGTCGGGCTCTTCAACGCCGTCGGTGGCGCCGATGTCTACGCGGGACAAGCTGGCCAGAGTCAGGGAAACGTCGTCAAGTTCGGCTTTGGTGGCGCCGCGCCCTATCCGGGGCTGGTCTCGAACGATGCCATGCTCTCGGTGATGGGGCCGGCGATCCTCGCGGGGGTGAGCGGCTCAGGAACCGGCATAGGTTACGGGCGCGGCGGTCCACTTGCCGGGTGGCTCAACTGGAACTATCCGCTGGCGGTCGATCGCATCACCGGCAGTGACCTGGGCGCCCTGGCTGACGCGCGGAATAGGATCCAGATTGATCTCAACAACCAGCTCAATGGCTCATCCGGTATCCAATTCTTCCAGACTTATGGCGCTCTGGATATCGTGAACGATTACAACGGGCGCGTGGTGGCCAGTCAGGTGATCGTGATCGTCCTGCTGCTGCAAGTAATGGGGCTCATCTTGCTCTTCGTCAGCGTGATGGCGGGCATCCTGGTGGAGCGCCAGAGCGAGGCCATCGCGTTGCTGCGCAGTCGTGGCGCGTATCGCAGGCAGATCTTTGGCGCACTCACCCTGCACGGGCTCGGCATGAGCCTGCTGGCGCTGATCGTGGGGCCACTTGTCGCTATCCCACTGGTGCGCCTGGTCGCGCAAGCCCTGCTGAGCAGCGCCGGCCAGCAGGGGCTCTCGGTGCTCGACGGCAACCCGCTCACGGTCGCATGGACGGTGCGCTGGTATGCCTTTGCCGCCATCATCGGCGCGGGGCTGGCCATCCTCATCGCTATCTGGCGCGCGGCCAATCGCAATGTGCTGGCGCTGCGGCGCGAGTCTGCGCGGACGACGACAAGGCCCCTATGGCAGCGGCTGCACCTCGATCTCGTCTTTGCGGTGATCGCAGCCACCGGCTATGGGCTCTATCTCTTCGTGCTCGATAAGGTGGGCATCTATGCCGC
>DASWAC010000613.1:0-3200 GCA_036391335.1 Ktedonobacterales bacterium | reverse complement strand
CATGGCCAGCGCCAGCGCAGGCAGCAGCGTATTCTGCGTGCCACGCAAGGGGAGCGGCACGTGGTCAACCGGCACATGGGTGAGCAGGCCACCCGTGATGAGGGCTGCGGGCGTGACGAGGAAGAGTGCAGCGACCCCCAGCCACAACAGCAGCAATCCCACGCCATGCAGACGATGCGATGTGCCTACGCTGCCCGCTGTCACCCCGGCCACGATGCTCAGCAGGATGCAGCCCAACACGGTGATAGAGAGGTTGAGGTCCGCGAGTGTCGTCGGCGGGAAGGTCATTCTATCAGGCGCTTCCACCCAGCTGAAACAATTCTTACTGAAGAGGGGATCGCCTGCCGGGCAATCAATGCGCGCGTAGAAGCTGAGCCAGAGCGCCGCCGCACCAAGGAGCCCAGCGAGCCAGCCGGCCACGAGCTCGACGCGGGCCAGTGCGGTCATTGACATCACTCCTCATAGACCACTCGCTCGACCCGACCACGCTAAGAGGGCGCGAATGTCCCGACAATGCACACATCAGCTTGTTCGGTCATGCTCCCCAGGCAATACCAGGCGACCGTACCGGGAGCGATCGGCTGCCCGGTGGCGCTGTTCGCGAAGATCTTGCTCGCGTGTGGCGCGAAGAGGGTTGCCAGCGCGGCGCTGTGATAGACGTGCACCTTCACCCCCCGGTCACCTACCGCGTCGCCGGCATACGTCGCATCCGGCGGCAAGAGTGCCAGCACGAATGCCTCCGCGCTCGTGGGATCCCAGCCGCCCGTGATTGGTGGGTATTGGGATGCCGTGATGTAGAAGCCTGCCACATGCGCGTGCCCGTCCGCCGCATCCGCGGGCATCGCCTGCCCCACCCGGATCCACGCGGGCTGGCCACCAATATGCCATTGCCACTGACTCGGAAAGTTGGCAGGATCAAACTGCGGCCCGAATGCCTTCGTAAAGCCGTCCATCGTCCCGCCAAGTCTGGCGCTCGCGGGCAAATTGGCCGCTGGCTGCACGGTGCCCAGGGGGATCGAGAAGACCGTGGGCTCCGGCGTGACTGTCGGAGAGGTCGTCGCGGTCACGGTGGGCGATGCGCCGTACAGAAAGGAAAACCGCATGCCCAGCAAGCTGCTCACCACCAGGCCGGCCAGCGCGATAACGACGAGCGCCACCACGACGAGTGGCCACCGTCGGGGCGAGGGTGTCCGCGGTGTGAAGCGTGGCGAGCGCGGCCCAAGCGCGCCTGCGTCATCGGATGGCATAGCTCGTCCTCTCACTCGCTGCTGAGGCTCATAATGCTATCCGCTCGATTGGCCAGCACGAGTATACCCAGCCAGAGCGCCAAATGCAAGAGCCACCGCTCGCCGCAGGACGTGCCGCCTGCTATACTGCGTGCAGTGATCGGGCGACAAGCAGGAGGTCTCATCCCCGTGGCCAGCTTCGACGCGCTCACCTTCCCCGCCGGCTTCCTCTGGGGCACAGCCACCGCCTCGCACCAATATGAGGGCGGCAACACCAACAACCAATGGTATGCGTGGGAGCAGGCCGGGCACATCAAGAGCGGTGAGACCTGCGGGCTGGCCTGCGATTGGTGGGCGCATGCCGAGCGAGACTTCGACCGAGCCGCACAGATGGGCCTCAAGGCGCTGCGCCTCTCGCTGGAATGGAGCCGCATCGAGCCTGCCCCCGGCCAGTGGGACACCGCCGCGCTCGATCGCTATCACGCCATGCTCGTGGGGCTGCGCCAGCGCGACATCATTCCCCTCGTCACGCTGCACCACTTTACTCATCCCATCTGGCTGGAGGCCATCGGCGGCTTCCTTGCGCCGGATTTCGTGCGGCGCTTCATCGCCTACACCGGGCGGGTGGTCGAGGCGCTTGGCGACCAGTGCGACTGGTGGTGCACCATCAACGAGCCGAATGTGGTCAGTGTCGCGGGCTATCAGATTGGCAACTTCCCGCCAGGCCGCCGGGGTGACCTGCGTGGGGCCATCCGCGCCCAGGCCGCGCTCGTTCATGCCCACGCCGCCGCCTATCACGAGATCCACCGGCAGCAGCCAGAGGCGCGCGTCGGCTGGGCGCAGCATATCTACACCTTCGATCCCGCCAATCCCCGCTCGCCACTCGACCGGACTGTGACCCGGCTCCAGGACCTCGGCTTCAACGACTTCTTTCCCCGCGCCGTGCTCACCGGCAAGCCGCTGGGCATCCTCAGCCCGCTCACCGGTGACCTTTCCGCCGCGAAAGGGACCTGCGATTACGTCGGAATCAACTGCTACGCACGCGCCCACGTCGCCTTCGACCCACGCATCCCCTCGGAGCTCTTTGGCCGCCGCTTCTCCAAGCCCGGCACGCCCCTGGGCGACGCTGGCCCCGGCTCGATGTTCACCGAGATGTACCCCGACGGCATCCTGCGCAACGCCCGGCGCTTCCAGTCCTTTGGCAAACCCATCTACTTCACTGAGAATGGCGTCCCCGACGCCAGCGACCATCTGCGCCCGTGGATCATCGCGCGCGCCGCCAGGGCTCTGCACGACGCCTTGCGCGAGGGCATTGATGTGCGCGGCTATCTCCACTGGTCGCTGGTGGACAACTTCGAGTGGGAGAATGGCTGGACGATGCGCTTCGGCCTCATCGCCCTCGACGAGCACACCCAGGAGCGCGCGCCACGGCCTAGCGCCGCGCTCTATGGCGAGCTGGCCCAGGCCAACGCACTCACCCGCGACATGGTCACCCGCTACGCGCCCACCGCCGAGCGCGAGGTGTTTGGCACTGCCTGAGCCGATAGCGGGCTACACCTGCAGCCCACGTCTGGCGGATGTACAATGCGCGCAGCATCGGCGTTGGCAGAGCAGCCAGCCCTCATGGGCACAGAGAAAGTGGCCACGTATGGCAGTCACCCAGCATCCCATCGCCCCGGTCGCTGATCCCGCCTGGCTCACCCCTGATGAGCGCAGCATGCTCGAAGTCGTCTGCGAGGCGCTGCTGCCCTCCGTGGCCCCGCCAGCGGGCGTGAGCGATCCGCATGGCGTCTTCGCCCGCTCGGCCCGCGAGTTGGATGTCGCCAGCGCTGTGGCCGAAACCCTGGGCCAAGCCACCCCTGAGGAGCGCGCTGACTTCAAGAAGCTGCTCAGCACGATGCGCTCGCCCGTCTTCGGCCTGCTCACCATTGGCCGCCCCCAGGGCTTCCTCAACATGACTGCCCCGATCCGCGA
>DASWAC010000612.1:0-4642 GCA_036391335.1 Ktedonobacterales bacterium | reverse complement strand
CAACACCTGAAGCCGCTGGGCTAACTCGCAAGAGAGGCAGGCGTCGAGGGTGGGGTTGGTGATTGGGGTGAAGTCGTAACAAGGTAGCCGTACCGGAAGGTGCGGCTGGATCACCTCCTTTCTAGGGACACACGGGAGACGCCTCCTCGGAGACGCCCTCCCTCACCTCCTAGGTCGGCCACAGACCAGCGGTCACACGCATTGACGTGTGCCATTGGCCGGTGACTATACTCAAGCGCGAGGATATCCCGTCGCTGTGTTTCCACTCTTCAGCGGTTCATGTGATCGCTGAGACACGCGGGCCTGTAGCTCAGTTGGCTAGAGCGCAGTCCTGATAAGACTGAGGTCCCCTGTTCGAGCCAGGGCAGGCCCACCCGCGTTTCGCACGCAGCTCGGGGACATAGCTCAGTGGGAGAGCATCTGCTTTGCAAGCAGAGGGTCAGGGGTTCGAATCCCCTTGTCTCCACCAGACGGGGGCGTAGCCCGAAAGTCAGGTGTTGACAGTCGTCTGGATGCTGTGTTACAGTAGGTGAGTCAATCGCGCTGAGCGCGCGTGAGACTTGGTGACTCTAGCGGAGGGGTCACACCCGTTCCCATCCCGAACACGGTCGTTAAGCCCTCCAGCGCCGAAAATACTCCAGGGGCAGCCCTGTGGGAAGATAGGACGTTGCCGAGTCTCACGCGCGCTCAGACGTTTTCCGGGCCCGGAGCTCCTCGCTTCGGGCTTTGTGCTATCCACCACCGCGCCCCGCGCCTTTGCTACAATAGGTCGGAAGACTCTTCAGCGAGAGAGAGATCATGTGACAGACGCTCCATCGAATGCATTGAGCCTCTATCCTGGCTGGGACACCTTTCAGGATTTGCTCGTCAAGACGATCGCGCCGCTGACGGCGGATCAGCTCGACCTGCGCTCGGCGCCACGACTGCGGAGTGTGAGTGAGAATTGCCGCCACATCATCGGTGCGCGTGGCCGCTGGTGCCACGAGATACTCGAGATCGGCGGCGACGAGTCCGCCGGATACGGTCGCTGGGATGAGCCTGATATGCCCCCACGCACCGCCGCCGCGCTGGCCACCGCGCTGCAAGACTCGTGGCGGATCCTGCGCGACGCGCTCGCCGCATGGGGCAATGCGGACATGGACCACTCCTCCCCCAACCCCGAGCCGGAGCCAGGTCAGCCTGACATCTTGACACGACGCTGGGTCATCTGGCACCTGATCGAGCATGACATCTTTCATGGTGGCGAGATCTCACAGATTCTTGGCGCTCACGGGCTGACGGGACTCGACCTCTGAGACGCTGATGAACCTATGCGCCGCCGATGACGTGCGGCAAAAGGCAGTGACGCGACATGCTCAGCGGGAAACGCATCGTTCTCGGTGTCTGCGGCGGCATCGCCGCGTATAAGGCCGCAGACCTCACGAGCAAGCTTACCCAGGCCGGCGCCCAGGTTGATGTCATCCTCACGGGCCACGCCGAGCGCTTCGTCTCAGCCCTCACCTTTTCTTCGCTGAGCCAGCGCCCGGTCTTCACCGAGCTGTGGGAGGCCACCGGCGAGGCAGCCGCCCGCCATATCACCCTGGCCCGCGAGGCAGGTCTGCTGCTGGTCGCGCCCGCCACGGCACATACGCTGGCCCGCCTGGCTCATGGCCTGGCCGACGACATGCTGACCACGGTCGCGCTGGCGTGCCCCGCGCCACTGCTGCTGGTTCCTGCGATGGAATCGCACATGTGGCAGCATCCCGCCACCCAGGCAAATCTGGAACTGCTGCGCCAGCGTGGAGCGACGATTCTCCCGCCTGAGTCAGGTCGCCTGGCCTCCGGCGCTGTGGGCGTGGGACGCTTTCCTGAGACGGCGACCATCATCGAGGCGGCCTCAACGCTGCTGGAGCGCGGCCAAAGCCTGGCAGGTCGCCGGGTCGTCGTGACGGCGGGGGGCACGCGCGAGCCGATAGATCCCGTGCGCTATGTCGGGAATCGGTCGAGTGGGCGCATGGGCGTCGCCATCGCGGAAGAGGCGCGTGACCGTGGCGCCGAGGTCATCCTCATCACGGGACCGCTCAGCGTGCCGGCGCCGGCTGGGGTCACCCTGCGGCAGGTGGAATCCACCCTGGAGCTGCGTGACGCGGTCTTCGAGGCGGTGACTGAGGCAGACGCGCTCATCATGGCGGCAGCCGTGGCGGACTATCGGGTGGCCAGTCCCGCGGCGCAGAAGATCAAGAAGGGCTCCTCTGCGGAAAATGCCGATGGCTCGCTCACGCTGCGCCTCGTGCCGAATCCTGACATCCTCGCGGACCTCGCTGCCCGGCCGGGGTTGGAGCATCTCGTGCGCGTCGGCTTCGCTGCCGAGACCACAAATCTGCGCGAGAACGCGCTGAGCAAGCTCACGCGCAAGCGGCTGGCGCTGCTGGTGGGGAATGACGTCTCCCAGCCGGGCAGTGGCTTTGGCACGGAGACGAACCAGGTGATCATCGCGCATGCCGACGGGCAGGTCGAAGACCTGCCCATCCTCTCGAAGCGCCAGGTTGCCTCAGTCATCTGGGACCGCGTCTTGCCACTGCTACGCCCGCTCCACGCCCCGCGTCGAGGGCGTTCCACCGTTCGGTAGGCTTGCGTTGTCGGGCACAATGCGCGATGCTACAATTGTCGCGGCTTGGGCCCGCTAGGGCACATGGAGCGACCTGCGCCCGCATTGGTGGAGCCGCGCGAGGGGAGGGTCCTGTCACGATGACGCATGCGACGAGTGAGCGCCGACCATGGTGGCGTGCCCGCTGGCTGGGCCTCGCGACGAGCCAGCCCGTGCCTGCCGAGCGGCCGGCGTCCGGCGTGCCAGACGTGGCTCCCGGGACCCCTCGCTCGTGGCGTGAGCGCGTCTTCAGCCGCGTGGACCCCGTGCTCCTGGGCATGCTGGCCTTCACCATCATTGGGCTGGCGCTGCGTGTCTATGGTGTCAATTGGGATGCCAACAACCATCTGCACCCCGACGAGCGTGCCATCGTCTTCAAGTCACTCTGTCTCGCCTTCCCTGGCCAGCCACGCGCCGATAGCTGCGATCCTGCCACGAGCGCTCCCGGCTGGTTCTTCTCGCCCAGCTCGCCGCTCAACCCCCACTTTTTCGCCTACGGCTCCTTCCCGCTCTACCTGCTCGCCATCGTGGCGAATGGGCTGGCAGCGCTCAGCCATGCCACCGGCGGGCGCTTCCTCCCTACGGATGGCGGCGTCTGGAACGACTTCAATCACTTCACTCTCGTGGGACGCGTGCTTTCCGCACTCTTCGACGCGGGCAGCATCCTGCTCTCCGGGCTGCTGGCGCGGAAGCTAGCCGGTCCCGTGGTCGTGCTGCTAGCAGCAGCCTTCGTCATGGTGATCCCGCTCGACATCCAGGTCTCCCATTTCTACGCGGTTGATACGATCCTGCTCTTCTTCGTGCTCCTCACGCTGTTCTGCGCGGTCAGTCTGGCGCGGGCCACGAGCTCACGCGCGGCCACTCTCTGGGGAATCACCGGGGGAATCGCGGCGGGGCTCGCCATCGCGACGAAAGTGAGCGCGTTACCGCTGGCCTTGCCCATCGCGCTGGCTGCGGCGCTGCTCTGGCGGCGCGCGGGCCTCGCCACGGCGTTCTCTGGCATCGTGGCCGCGGTTGCTGCCGCCGCGATCACTTTCGCCGTGACAAGCCCCTATGCCCTCATTGACTACACCTCCTTCAAGGCCCAGGTGACCGAGCAGACCCTCCTCTCGCAGGGCAAGCTCGACTACCCCTACGTGCGCCAGTTTGCCGACACAGCGCCATACCTCTATCCCATCCAGCAGATGCTGCACTACAACGTGGGAATCCCGCTGGCACTCGTAGGCATCGCAGGCTTCCTCTGGGCAGCGTGGCGACTGTGGCGCTCCCTGGATGACGACTGGCTCATCATCGTGGGCTGGGTCGTGGTCTACTTTGCGATCGTCGGCGGCGCCTACATGAAATTCAGCCGCTACATGCTGCCGATCTACGCGCCGCTGGCCATCCTCGGCGCGGCTGGGCTGGTGGCGGCGTGGCGCGCGGTGGCGCGGGTGCGTGAGGCAGGCGCGCCAGCGGATGGAGAGCGCCTCTCATTGGCCGGCCGTGCGCAGGGATGGATCCGCCGGCTCGACCCGCGCTGGGGCCGGTGGACCGTGGTGGGCGCCGTCATGCTGGTGCTGGGCTACACGGCGCTGAACGCGCTGGCGATAGATAACCTCTACAGCACAGAGATTACGCGAGTCCAGGCTTCGCTATGGATCTTCGACCACATCCCGCCGGGGACCGTGCTGACGAATGAGATCTGGGACGATCCCCTGCCCATCAGCGCGCCACCCGCGCGTGTCGTGAACGGAACACCGCTGACAGCGGCGGGGCACGTCATCGACCAGTATCAGTACCAGCAGACCGGGTTGGACCTCTACAACGATGATACGACGGATAAGGCAGTCAAGCTGGCGCAACAGCTCGATAGCGCCAATGTAGTCGTCATCAGCAGCCAGCGCCTCCTCAAGTCGATCCCCAAGCTGCCCGACCGCTACCCCATGACCATCCGCTATTATCAGCTTCTCTTTGCGGGGAAGCTCGGCTTCACCCTGACGAAGACCTTCAGCGAGCAGCCACACATCCTGGGCTATA
>DASWAC010000611.1:0-1679 GCA_036391335.1 Ktedonobacterales bacterium | reverse complement strand
TCCGGCTGATCTTCCGTTGGTTCAGCCTCTTCCTCCTCCTCGCCGCTTTTGCCTTCTCGCTCGCGGGGAAGCTGCTGCTCATCTGGTTCTTTCCACCAGCCTATCGCAGCGTGGCAGCGATTACCCCGCTGATTGCCGCATCAATCGTCTTCTTCGGTGTCTACAACGTAGTGATGGTAGGGGCAGGCGTGCGCCGGAAGCCATGGATGGGCGGAGTATTCGCGACCATCGCCGCCGTCGCGAACCTCGCGCTCAATTTCGTGCTCATCCCACGATTTGGAGCCATCGGGGCGGCGCTCTCGACACTCATTGCCTACGTCGTCCTCGCGGTTGCCGGCTACCTTGCCAATCAGCGCATCTATCCGATTCCGTTCGAGATCGGCCGCTTTGTGGTCGCCGCCTTGAGCGGCGCTGCGATCTACCTCGGCTATTATATTGCCACCGCAGGCTTGCCAGAGAAGACGGCATTGCCTATCGGCATAGGTGGCCTCATCGCCTATGGCATCTTGCTCTTCTTCATCGGGCAAGGTGGAAATCTCATTGGCAAGATCCCTGGCGGGGTTCCTCAGCCCGCGTTCATTCGACGCGGGCTCAGCAGGGGCGTGGTCGCCGGAGGCGACCTGTCGCGCTCGGTGGACCCAACACCACCTCCATTGTCACTGCAGCCAGAGGCACCCGTCAGGCTGGCACGTGTTCGCATGGGCGGCCGTGCGGAGCTCATGGCGGCTGTCCTCGTGGTCGGTCTCGTAGCCGGACTCGCCTTTGTAATCCATCCGACACTGGCGTCTACCGCTACCGCGCCCCCTCCGGTGCCACCCTCGAATACTACTGAGCCGCTGGGCCCTATTTTGAGTGGCTCTTCGATTGGTGGGACGATGGCCGCCTTTTCTCAGACCTACGGCAGTCCAGTGAGCGCCAAGGCATCGAGCGCGCACTATCTGGTGCAGCTTTCAGGGCAAAAGGTGGGAGTTGATGTCACCCTTACCCCAGGCAGAGATAACCAGCCTCATGTCATCGCGATCGTGCTCAGTCTCGTCAGCTCAGACGCCCGATGGCAGCCGAAAAATGTAGACCAGCTAGTGAGTGGCTTCCTGCCGCCTGACGCCCAGAAGCTGCTCGACGGAAACGACCGTCAGGATGTGTATGAGCAGGTGTATTCCAGCGCGTCCCTCGCGGGGACTCTTCCTGATGGCGCATTTAGCGACGATAACTTGAACCCTGTGACACCCGGCCGGTTCAATGTGACCTGTACTGGGGATGTGCGAGGGTTTACCAGCTGCTTTGTCTCACCAGGTCAGCATTAGGGCCCATCGCGAGAGCTCACCTGATGGTCTGCTCATGGGTGCGGCGCGCTCCCTGCCTGCTGGCGACGATCTCGCAGGTCAGCCCTCGCGCGTGAAGAGACTCTGTGGCAAGAAGGCGCTCACCACCCAGTGTGGCGCGTCCACCAGCTCACATATCTTGAGATCCACAGCTACACTGCAGAGCATGTAGGCCTCGGTGCGCGAGAGCCGGTGGGCACGCTGCAAATGAGTGATCATGTGTCGCACGGCGCTCCTGGCGGCCTCATACAGGTCCGGCCCGATGCCATCGCAGGCATAGTAGCGGTCTGTATTCGTGCGCGGGGTGAGCGGGCCCGCCGTGAGAAACTCTGGCTCGGCGACGGTGAGATCTTTGCG
>DASWAC010000610.1:0-6408 GCA_036391335.1 Ktedonobacterales bacterium | reverse complement strand
ACGCCACTATCGGGTGAGCAGCTCTAGCGCCAGCCACGTGACCAGCACGAGATAGCCCCCGCCGAGCATTATCCGGAGGGGCGTCCTGAGCTCGGGCGCGATGTCAGCCGGATTCCAGGGAATGCGCCGGAACGGGCGTAGCTGATGAGCACGCCAGGCGAGCTTCCATCCGAGCGGCCGGATGAGCACGCGGAAGCCGACGAGGTCATGTGCGAGCACGATTCCCAGCGCGGTGGCGACGAGCATGACAGGGGTCACGAAGCTGAGCAGGCCCAGCGCAAGCGACATCATCGCGATGAGCGTGAGGATCGTCATGCGGGCCTCATCGTGGCGTAGGTCCACCTGGGCTAACGCGGGCGCTGCCAGCCGCACATCCGTCAGCGCCGTGAGAGGCGCCATCTCCGTGGGCGTCAGCGCCACCAGCGGCGCCGTGCTCCCAGCCGCCATCTCGAACGCGCTCACCGCGTGGGCTGACGCCTGACGGCTCTCGTCAGCCGCGCCGGACGAGGTAAAGCTGTAGCCACACTGGAAGCAATAGAGCGCAATGCCAGGGTTCTGCGTGCCGCAGTGGGCGCATGCCCGCGTGGGCAAGGGGCCACCGCTGGCATATCCGGTGCGTAGGCCGATCGACTGATCGAGGCGCTGACGCGCGGCACGCAAGTCAGATTCGAGCGCTGCCATCGTTTGATAACGCTCGCGTGGGTCGAGCGCCATGGCCCGCATGATGATCTCGTCGAGGACGGGATCCACATCACGATTACGCTCAGATGGCCGTGGCTGCGAGACGCCCGTCAGCCGTGAGGGAGTCTCGATCGGCTGGAACCCTGTGACGAGGAAGAAGAGGGTGGCGCCCAGAGCGTACACATCGGTGCGTTGGTCGGTGGATCCGGACGCTTGATATTGCTCCGGGGGCGCATAGCCAGGCGTAAATGCCAGGGCAGCTGCGAAGGTGCGCCTGCCTGGAGCGAAGTATTTCGCGAGCCCCAGGTCAATGAGCACCGGCCGGCCGGTGTCGCGCTCGATCTGGATATTTGCCGGCTTTATGTCTCTATGGATAATGGCGAGCGGCTGGCTATGCAACGCGCGGACAGCATTGCAGATGGGAAGGATCCAGTTGAGCGCGACAGACGTCTCGGGCGCGCGCCGCCACACCTTGATGTAGTCGATCACGACATCCTCGACCGTCGGCCCGTCGATGTAGTCCATCACGAGATACTGCTTCTGGCCAGACGTGAGCAATGAATACCCGCGCACGATATGAGGGTGCGACAGGTTAATCAACATGTCCGCCTCTTCTTCGAACTGTTGCCGGCTCACACTATCGTGATAGGTTGCTTCCTTGATGGCGCGAAGTGTGCCAAGCTTGAGGTCGCGGACGCCGTAAATGTGCGCGAAGCCGCCACCGGCGAGGTAGGCTTCGACGCGGTAACGGCCCGCGATAAGTGACCCAACTGGCTCAGCGGGAATCCGTGGGGTATCTGGAGTGACAGGATGTAGCGCCGGCGAGGGCTGAAAGAGTCGCCGCACGATGTGTTCCTTGTTGTAGCGCATCCGCATCTGCTGTCTCATGGGCAGTCTCTACTCACCAGACGTGTGAGCGCCGCGATTCGCCGCATCAATGATCACTTGGCTAAGGCTCGTGTCTCCTCAGTCTAGCGTATGTGGCAAGTGTGTTCTCGAACGGCAAGTATCTTCTTGCTACCGCCCATGCTCCGTGAGCGGAAATGACGTGTAAAGGTTACAGATTTTTATACTGGTGACTGTATAGTAGCAGGAGACTGCTTTCGTTTCTCTCCGAGAGAGATATTGTCATCTCTCTTCTATTCGTGATAGAGTTGACCTAAATGAGCATGCTGAGCCATCGCCGTGGCAAGCATGCGCGTGGTGAGCCATGAATGCCCTCATGGGAAGGAGCGCCCCACAGCCGGGCGCAAAGCGCTATGGATTTTCGCCAGGACCCACAACTCGCTCAGACGACGGTGGCAACACCTCATCTCGTCACCGCGAAGAGGCTCCTCGAGATGGCCACGCTCGAATTTCAGGCGTTGGTGGCCGCCGAGCAAGAGGAGAATCCCGCGCTCGACGTCGAGGAGCGGGTGGCTTGCGGGCGCTGCGGCTGCCCCACGGTCAATGGCGTGTGTATCGTATGCGAGTTCACCGGTGGGACGATGGAGCTGGTGCGTCAAGTGCAGGAAGGCTCGTTGTCGAGCTCCGGCGATGAGATACGAACCTCAACAGCTCCAGACGATGACGATTTTGATCTCATGGAATCGGCTGCCTCGATCCTCTCTGAAGCCGACCGCCTTACCTCAGCGTTGCAAGCGCAGCTTCCCGAGGAGAAATGGGCGATCGTTGACTATCTGGTTGGCAATCTGGATGCCGATGGCCGACTCGTGTGCTCATTGCGCGATGCTTCGGACGCACTGCAGGCGCCAATCACTGACGTCGCGGATGTGCTGCAGGAGCTGCAAAAGCAGGATCCGCCAGGAGTTGGGGCTCGTGACGTGCGCGAGTGCCTGCTCATCCAGCTGGGTCTGCTCGAGGAAGAGCATGGCTCTCATCCAATCGAGCGAGCGCTGATCCGTGACCACCTGTCTGACCTGTATTCGTACCGCTATGCTACCATCGCCAGCGCGTTAGGCGTGAGCACCCGCGCAGTGATGGACGGCCTGGACTTCATTCGTCACAATCTCAATCCGTTCCCAGGCCGCAGCTTCATCGGTGATGGCAACCCGCTTGGTGGCACCGCTCGGCCCGCCGTGCCGGATGCCGTCGTCACATTTGTGCGCGACGAGGATAAGGACGAGCTCGTCTACGAGATTGCGACTGTAGACAAAGATCGGTACGCCATGCATGTGGCCAGAGCCTATGATGAGGAATATCAGCGCATAAAGCACAAGATCAGTGATCTCAGCGATGCGGACCAGCAGCACATTCTCGACTATGTGACACGGGCGACTCAATTCATCAAGCATTGGCAGCTGCGTGGCTTGACGCTCGATCGGGTGGTCGGCTATCTGGTGCGCCATCAGGATGACTTTGTCAAGAAAGGCGTCGAGCACATCAAGCCGCTGACACGTGCCGATGTGGCGCAAAATCTAGGCTTGCACGAATCCACCATCAGCCGCGCCGTAGCCGATAAGCACATCCTCTTGCCTGATGGCCGGCTGGTCGCGCTTCGTGATTTCTTCACGGCAAACCTGGCGATCAAGACCTTGATCCGGCAAATCATCGGAGATGAGGCACGTCCGCTGACTGATCAGGAGATCGTGGACCACCTGGCGGATTTCGACGTGAGAGTATCGCGCCGCGTGGTCGCGAAATATCGCCAACAGCTGGATATCGCGGCCTCGCCACATCGGTCCTCCAGCCGGAACACCTCTGGCGCGCAGACTCCGGAGAGCCCGCCAGCAGTCGCGCTCCCTCCCCTTAGGGAGCCAGACGCTCGATCGTCCACGGTCCGCCGTCCTGTCGCCGATAGCGCAGGCGGTCGTGCAGGCGATTAGGTCTCCCTTGCCAGAACTCTATCGCCTCAGGAACGACGCAATAGCCGCCCCAAGACGCGGGTCGAGGCACGTCGCGACCGGCATATGCGGTCTCCAGTTGAGCGAGTCGCTCTTCGAGAGCCTCTCGGCTCGGGACTATCTGGCTTTGAGGCGATGCCGCCGCGCCCAGCTGGCTGCCTCGCGGGCGGGCCGCGAAATAGTGATCCGACTCCTCGGCGCTCACGCGCTCGACGCGACCTTCGATGCGCACCTGACGCTCTAGCACGTCCCAATAGAAGACGAGTGCGGCGAATGGATGCGTGGCGAGCTCATGCCCTTTGCGGCTCTCATAGTTCGAATAGAACACGAAGCCGCGCTCATCGAATCCCTTCAGGAGCACCGCGCGCGCTGACGGCCGCCCATCGCGGTCACATGTCGCCAGGATCATCGCATTCGGCTCGATGAGCCCGGATTCATGCGCCGTGTCGAACCATGCCGTGAACTGCGCAATCGGATCACTGGCCAGATCCGCTTCCGCCAAGCCGCGCTGACTATATTCGCGGCGCATATCTCTGGTGTTCATCGTTGATCTTCCCTCATTCCTGGCAGGAGGCCTGACGCCTGAACAGTGCTAGTGAACAGTGCTATTATAGCTATTGTGTGCGTCTCGCCGCTCAAGGACGCGTCACGAGGCCCTACGCGAGAGGTTCCATCATCCCCATGCCAACGCTCTGGCTCAAAGGTATCCTGTTCGCCCTTACGGCGCTCATCGTGGCGGTGAGCCCGCCGGTGATCTCGTTTGCCGCAAGTCCGGCGCTAGGCTGGCTGGCCTTTGGCGTCTGCGCCGCTCTCGCGCTGTGGCCTGGCAAGATGCGCATGGCAGCCGTGACGCACGCGATCGCCGAGATGGGTGCGTGGCTTCTCCTCATGTGGTGTGTGCTCTCGCAAGTGGCCTCGCTGCTCTTGCCAGACGCGGTGGTGCTCGGGACGAGACTGCTCACGGTGGCGGTTGTCCTGCTACCCTGGCTGTGGCTGCGACTGGCAGCCCCCTGGCAACGGCGCACGATGGTTGCCATCGCTCTTCCCGGCATCTTCACGCTGGGGACACTCATCGCCACCAGCCCGCCGCGGTCACTGGCATTCCGCCCGCAATATGTGGCCGCCAGCGTGAATGGCTACGTCTACATCACCGATCACGAGTCACCGGTCATTCGTGTCTTCAGGCCAGATGGGTCGCTGGTGGGCAAGCTCAGACCCGGTCTGGCCAGCGTGCAGGGACCACCCGGCCCCGGCATGTATCCTACCGGCCCCTACAACGATCCAGACCGTCTCGGCATCGCGCGCGCGACCGGGCCACGCCTCACCCGTGTCGCGCTGCAGCCGTGGCCGACCGGCACCGATGACTTTTGGTTCTCTGGCCTCGCGCTCGATAACACTGGTACTCTCATTGTGCCCGATTGGATGCGCGAGCGCCTGCTTCGCTTCTCACCCGGTGGCCGTCTCTTGAGCGCGGCACCCCTGCCCGCCGGCTTCACGCCGACCCTTGGCTGCGTGGCATGGGGGAACGGAGGGGTCTATCTCGCCGATGACCATGGCGAAGTGCTGCGCCTGGACCCGCTGACCGGCGCCGTGTTGCGGACATGGGTACTGCCTGGCCCGGCGACAGGGGGTATCGCGTGGGATGCCCGGACCGGCGGCCTGGTGGCACTCGGCGTCCGGCAGGTCTATGAGCTCGACCTCAGCTCGGGGAACGTCACGAGCTTCTATTTGCCCCCACCCGCTTCCCAGCTCGCCCATCCCTACGAATCGCTCGCGGTTGGGGCGGATGGCTCCATCGGCGTGGCCGATCTTGGCTCGCGAACAATTCTCATCTACAACGCCACTGGCATGCTCATGCGCACGCTGTCGAGCGCGCCCGACGGCTTCGCTCAGGCGACCACCGTCGCGACCGATGGCGCCGGCAGCATCTATGTCGCGGACACTGACCTGCGTGCGGTGCAGCGGTTTGACGCGCGCGACCGCCAGATAGGTCTCTATCGAGCCGCCGATGATGACGAGAAGGACTAGGGCGAGAAGGAGAAGCCGGTCGCGGCGACTATGCTCAGCGTGTCAGCTGTCGTAGCTGCTCCAGGCGCCGCCTGAGGCGACCTCAATGTGGATGATGGGGTGAATCTCGAAGATCGTCCCACGCGTCTGGCCCACCTGATCAGGGTGCTCCTGGTCGAAAAGGAGCCAGCCGCTGATCCGCACCTGGGTGCCCACCAGGCTCGAGAGCCGTGTGCCCTGCCAGCCGGGCCGCTGGGCAAGCACGCGTGGAGTCACCTCGACCACGATAGCGTTGCTGCGATCATCGTTGGCGTTGGCAGCCAGCCAGATGTGATAGTCGCGGTTGGCGGTGTCATGGCAATTCGTTGACTCAGTGCCCTCGTGCTTCACCTGAAGGATATAGCCGCTGGCGCGCACCGCGACGCCCTCATACTGGGCGATGGCCTGCGTGTCGGCGTCTGACCAGGTGCTGCGCCTGGCATAGCCCGCCGTTTGTGGCCAAGGCAGGCTCAGGATGGTGGCAACTGAGACATCGTGGAAGACACCATTTTCACCGTCATCCGTCCGATTTTTGTAGAGATTGAGCTGGGGATCACCTCCGTCCCCTTCAGATGGGCAACCGCTGAAGGTGTTGTGATTCGGCGCGGGATGTGCCGCACCCACTGGGAAGCTGCCATCACCTGAGCCGATGCTTGACGTGGATGGCGTGCCGCTGGCGCACGCGAGCAGCACCATGGCGCAGGCGAGCAGCGTTGCCAGGGTCCGTGCCAGTGATGGAGGCACACGTCTCATGAGAGGGCTACCTTTCCAGCCAGTCGCCAGGCGTGGTGGCGCGCGAGGATGTAGGGACAGGATCACAGTGTGCGCATGGCGTGGG
>DASWAC010000609.1:0-3162 GCA_036391335.1 Ktedonobacterales bacterium | reverse complement strand
GTATCGAAGATGGGTGACCAGCTGACGGGCGAGGGGTGGGCGGCACTGGTGAGATGGATAGCCAGCCCCACTAAAGGAGTATGGGCGCATGCTCCACTGTCAATGTGATGGCGCCGTGAGGATCTCATGTCGCACTGAGATGAGGGCGTAAGGTCGCTTATCTATCATCCTCTCAGGATTGAGGAGTGCCGGCAGACGGGCAGCAGGCAAGAGGAAACGCATGCGCCAGCTGAGTGCCGTGGCGCACAGCAGGGTGGACGCGCATGCTTCCTGGACCCTTGCGGACCCCCAGGCTGGCCACGCAACGAAAGAGGTCCCGATGAAGTACTTACTCATTCTCAACGATCCCCCCTATGGGACCGAGCGGTGTTATAATGCATTACGGCTGGGGTTGGCCTTGCGCAAACAGGCAGGTGTGGACCTCAAGATCTTCCTGCTTGGGGATGCGGTGGGCTGCGCCAAAGCGGGGCAGCAAACGCCGGAGGGATTCTATAACCTGGGGCGGATGCTCAAAGGTCTCACCTCGCATGCGATTCCCGTGGGGGTATGTGGGAGCTGTCTCGACACCCGAGGGATCACCGACGCGGAGTTGCTGGACGGGGTCCACCGGAGTAGCATGGAAGAGCTTGCGGCGTGGACGAGTGCCGTCGATAAGGTCTTGATCTTCTAGGGCGCGCTATGCCACACAAGGCAAAGACGGCGCTGGCGCTGGGTGAGGCGTGGTGGCGGCGCATGCGCTCCGGAAAATCACGCTACGCGGGTGATCTCACGCGCCAGCAGCGCGCGATACCACCGGACCCGCTCGACCTGGCCGCGCACCGTGAGCACCCGGGCCTGGCGCACGAGGCGGTAGAGATCCTCGGCCAGATGCGGGGGGACTGCCACCGGGAGCCGTCCCGTCTCATCTTCGAGGACCACGAAGGCCATGCCCTTCGCTGTCGGCGGCCGCTGCGCCGAGATGGCCCAGCCGGCGACGCGGGTCATCGCGCCCTGGGGCAAGGTGTGCAGATCGGCAAGGGGACGAATGCCCTGCCGGCGCAGCTCGCGGCGCATGAGCCGGAGGGGATGCTCGCCTGCCGATAGGCCCAGCAGTTGGTAATCCAGCGCCATCCGCTGCTCGCGGGTCAGCGCGGGAAGCTCGGGTGGCAGTGGTGGCTCAGCCAGTGTGTCTTCCCAGGGGATGCTGAGCTGCTCGGCAGGCATCGCTTTCTGCTTGCGTGCGCGTCGCGTGGGCGTCGTACCGAGGAGTGGCCAGAGTTGATGGAGCTGCCAGAGTCGTTGTCTGCGGGTGAGCTTCGGCTCTAGGCCGTCACAGGCGCCCACCAGCACCAGCGCCTCCGCCGCGGGCAGGGTGAGCCCGGCGGGGCGCAGCCGCCGGCAGAGATCGGCGAGGCTCATGAAGGGTTGCTCGTGCCCCTCATGCCGCCGTGCCCACAGCATCGCCTGGGCCAGCGCATCACCCACCTTGGCCACCTGGCGCAGCCCGATGCGGATAGCCCAGCGCCCTGGCGGGCTGCCGACCTTTTCCACCGAGAAGACGTCCTCGCTCCGGTTCACGTCCACCCGCAGGACCGGGATACCCAATCGCTTGGCCTCTTCGAGGACGACATGTGGCGGGAAGAAGCCGGCGGGCTGGGCGGAGAGGAAGGCGGCGAGATAGTGGGCGGGATAATGGGCTTTGAGCCAGGCGGTCTGGTAGATCACCTTGGCGAACGCGGCGGCATGGCTCTTGCAGAAGCCGTAGCCCACGAAGTGCGAAACCGCCTCGAAGACCCGGGTCGCATCGGCCTCAGATTCCCCCTGAGCCCGCGCCCCGGCCACAAACTGGTCGCGCATGGCCGCCATCTCGGCCGGCTCGCGGGCGTGGCTCATCGCCCGGCGGAAGCCATCCGCCTCGGCATAGGTGAGCCCCGCGAACTGGTGGGCGATCTCGAGGATCTGCTCCTGGAAGAGGAGGATGCCCTCGCTGTCGCGCAGGATGCTGCCCAGCACCGGATGGGCCGTCCAGAAGTCGTCGGCAGGGGCGCCTTTCCAGGGCGTCTGCACGGCGTCACGCTGTCGGGCTTGCCGCTGAGCAAGGTAGGGGTGGACCATCTGCGCCTGGAGCGGGCCGGGCCGGAAGAGAGCCGTCTGCACGATGAGATCATTGAAAGTCTCAGGCTGGGTCTGGGCGAGCAGATGCCACTGCCCGGGCGACTCGATCTGGAAGACGGCCAGGGTCTGCCCGTGGCGCACGAGGCGCATCGTCCGCGCGTCAGGGGGCTCTAAGGGCAACGAATCCACCGGCACGCGCTCACCGGTGCTGGCCTCGATGAGGTGCAGGGCTTCCTCGATGGCGCCCAGGGTGCGCAGCCCCAGCAGGTCGAACTTGATGAGCCCGAGGCGCTCGATATCGTCCTTGTCCACCTCCAGGGCACGCACCCCATTGGCCGAGATGCGCACCGGGAGGAGCTGGTCGAGGGGCTCACGAGTGAGGACCATGCCGCCGTTGTGCAGCGAGAGGTGCCGGGGCAGACCGACCAGCCGTCGGGCCAGGTCGAGCGCGAGGGGGAGCCGTTCCAGGCAGCGCGCGCGATCCACCTCACTCGCTGCTGTCCCGATCACCTCCTTGAGCTCAGCCTCGTAGGTAACGAGCGATTCGCGGCTCGTGTGATGGTGGAGCACCTTGGTGAGCTGATTGACGAGTGGCAGCGGGAAGCCGAGGGCCTTGGCCACGTCGCGCAGGGCGCTGCGGGCGCGATAGGTGCTCACGTTGGCGACCATCGCAGCGTGGCGCGCGGTGAAGGTGCGCTCGACATAGCGCAGCAGCTCTTCCCGCCGATCCGACTGCACATCGATGTCAATATCGGGCATGCCCTGCCGCTCGGGGTTGAGGAAGCGCTCGAAGAGGAGGCCATGGGCGAGTGGGTCCACCCCGGTGATGCCGAGCAGATACGCCACGATGCTATTCGCCGCGCTGCCCCGCCCGCTGCAACGGATGCCCATGCCACGCGCCGCCGCCATGATATCGTGCACGCAGAGGAAGAACTCCTCCAAGTCCAGCTGACCGATCACGACCAGCTCATGCTCCATCTGGCGGCGCTCGGGCGCGTCATCTCGAGCAGGAGCCGGATACCGCGTGAGCAGTCCCCCCTCGCACAGGGCTCGTAGCTGTGCGGTGGG
>DASWAC010000608.1:0-2109 GCA_036391335.1 Ktedonobacterales bacterium | reverse complement strand
GTCGTCACGCGCCACCTGGAGGAAGCAGCCCGTGCCCGTCGTCGCGAGCAGCGGTTGCCAGGATGCCCCGGCATTGTGCGTGGTCCACACTGTGATGATGGATGCGGCGGCTGGCACACGACTGGGCGCTTGCGCACCGGGCGTGGCGCAGGCATAGACGATGTCAGGGTCCTTTGGCGACGGGACCACCTGGAGGGCTCCTGCTGTTGGGGGCAGTGCGATCGCCTGCCAGCTCCCCATGGCCAGGACCCCCGCGTGTGGCGTGGCCGTGGGCGCGGGGGTGAGCGCGCGCGCGACGATCTCCGGCAGGGATACCCCGGCGCGCGGCAGCAGCGCGACGGCCGCCACCACAACGGCCAAGACGATGCCAGCCCCGCGCAACAGCCTGGCCCGTGCGCTCAGCCGTCGCGTTGGCTCTGCGGCAGGTGTGGGCGCCTCACGGTGCGTGAGGGATTCGATGGGAGCATCGAGTGGCTCGCGCCGGGGATCGTGTTGCTCAGACATAGGGCGCCTTCCTCACGGCTCGGATGTCGAGGGCCACCGAGAGAATACCACACGGTGCCATCCTATCCAGGGCGCAATCAGCCCGCGAAAGCGGCTACAATGAGGCCAGGAGTCTTTTCGCCTCATCAGGGGGATCATCTGTGCCCACTCGCGACCCATCGGCCTCCTCGTCGCGTCACCTCGCGCTGCAGGCGGATATCCGCGCCGTGCTGAGCGTGGCCATGCGCGCGGGCGAGCTGCTCTGCCGTGCGGGGGCCGAGAGCGCCGTCGTCGAGGAATCCGTCGAGGGCATCGCGCGGGCCTATGGCGTGCGCGGCTGCTGGTGCAGCGCCACCGTCACGCATATCATCACCACCGTGGATGACCCCGACATCCCACTGCCCTTCACGGTGGTGCGGGGCGTGCGCAGCCGCACGATGGACTTCCAGCGGCTCGTCGCGGTGGATACCGTCATCGCTCGCATCAAAGAGGGCAGCATCCCTCTGGCCGAGGCCGCCACCGAGATGAAGCTCGCCGCCGGGGCCAAGCGCCCGTTCGGCGTGGCTATGCGCATCCTGATCATGCTGGTCGTCACCGCCAGCACGGCTCTGCTGCTCGGTGGCAGTCCCCTCGATGCGGCGGTCTCGGCGGGTGGCACGCTCATCACGCTGCTGCTCACGGAGACCCTGACCTCGCGTGGCATCCTCGCGATGGTGCGCGCCTTTGTGGGGGGTCTCGTGACGGCGGCGCTCACCATCACGCTGGTCGCGCTGCGCCTGCCTGTGCAAGAGCTGCTGGCTATCGCCGGAAGCATCATGATCTTGCTGCCTGGCGCGCTCATGGTCACCAGCACGCGTGAGGGCATCGCCGGGGACCTGCAGAGCAGCACCGCGCGCGGTCTGGAGGCGCTGCTCACGGGAGCAGTCATCGCCAGCGGGCTGGGGCTGGCCATCATCGTGGGCCAACAGCTCGGCGTGGGGCTCTCCGTCACGCCGCTGGCCTCGCCGCTGGTCAATCTGCCGGTGCAGGTCGCCTCGGCCGGGGTTGCCGTCGTCTTCTTTGCCCTCTCGAACTACGCGCCGCCGCGGGTATTCATGGCTGCTGGCGCGGTTGGCGCCCTGAGCTGGCTGATTTATCTCATCATGCGCGGGCCCTTCCACAGTCCCGACCTGATGGCCACCTTCGTTGCCGCGCTGATCGTCGGCCTCATCGGCTGGATGCTCGCCCGGTGGCAGCGTGTGCCCCTGGTGACCCACGTCATCCCCAGCGCCTATCCGTTGCTGCCGGGCATCTTGCTGGTGCGGGCGATGCTGGCGCTGGTGCAGGGCCAGAATAGCGATGGGCTTGGCCTCTTCGCTCAGACCCTCTTCATCAGCCTGATGATCGCGCTGGGCGTGGCGCTGGGCAATCTCGCCGCCTCCGTGCTGGCCCGCGCGAGTGATCCCGCCGTGCGCCGGCTGCGTGCCCTGCCATTGCCCCTCTTTGGCGCCAGGAGCGGCTGAGTGGAGAGGGATGCGCCAGCCTGAGCCCGCCAGTTGACAAATCCACCCGGTCGGGGTACGTTACTGATTGAACGTTCAATCAATTGACCTGGAGCCAGCCATGCCAACCCGTGATGAGGAAGCC
>DASWAC010000607.1:0-2826 GCA_036391335.1 Ktedonobacterales bacterium | reverse complement strand
ACTCAAGCTCTGCCCTTCGGTCGAGCTGTCGATGATCTTTCAAGTCACGATCCACTAGATCGGACCGCCGACCCCATGAGGAAGCTCCATGCGGCACGACACTGAGCAATAATCCGTGCGTTGTGGGAATTGAAGATATGCGGGGGGAGCACTCGGTGAGGAGACCATAAGGGATAGTCCCGCACTGAGAGGTGCAGGGCGCTCACCCGCGCGAGAGTCGTCCAGGCCGTCCTCGGGTCATCCGGGGGCGGCCAGCGCAAAGGCGACTAATCAAGGCCGGGGGGCAGCAGCTCCTGCAAGGCCCACGTGTTACCGTCAGGGTCGCTGAAATGGGCATATTGCACGCCCCCAAGGTTCTCCACGTCGCTCACGTTTACACCCCTGGCGCGCAGCGTTTCGCGGGCCTCGTGAATATCCACGACGACCAGGTGCAGCGCCTTGAGTGTTCCAGGCAGCATCGCTGAGATCTCGCCCATCCCGGTTCCCATGACAATGGAGCAGGCGGAGCCCGGTGGGGTGAGCTGCACGATGCGCACGCCGTTTCCTGCCTCCAGATCATGGTCGGCGTGAAACCCAACCTGGGTCACATAAAAGACCTTGGCGCGGTCCACGTCGGACACAGGTATGGGCACCAGCTCCAGCTTCATCTCCATCTGAGTATCCACTCCTCATGACATCTCATTTTGTTGGCCTTACCGCTTGCTTAGCCACTCGATCTCACTCATGGTACCACCGGGCGCCTGGGGCCGTCTTGTACAAAATGGCATATCCCCGGGCTGGCGCTCAGCTCATGCCATCATCGCGGCGCCGATAGGGTGCCCCGCTCCGGGTGGTCGTGACCTCGCTGTGATGTGCTCACACGCTGGCGTGAGAGTGCTGTGAGGGAATGTAGGTAGACTTTTCGTTGACGGACAAGGCCTACACACGGTGAGTGCTGATGTATGCTCACCCAACCCAGTCGAGGTCCGCATGCCAAGAGGAGGCAGATGTCATGACAACGGCAATTCGATGGCGCATTATCGTTCTGCAGGTGGTCGCAATTCTCGTTCTGGCGCTCGGCGCGGTCGCCGGCATCTACGCCAGCAACTTTACCAATGCACAGATCCACGACCAGCTCGCGCCGCAGGAGATCTCTTTCCCGCAAGACGCGCAGTCTGGGCTTCCCTCGAATCTCACGCAGTATGCCGGCCAGCAGGTGCTGAATGGCGACCAGGCGCATGCGTACGCCGAAAAGTTCATCGGACTGCACCTCAAAGAGATCGGCCAGGACCATCCGTATTCCTACTGGAGCGGCGTCGCACGCGCGGAGACTGACCCCGCAGCGAAGGCCAAAGACCAGGCTATCGCCGACACCCTCTTCAAGGGTGAGACGCTGCGCTCGATGCTGAACCAGGCCTGGACATTCTCCGTGATGGCGCAGATCGCCTTCCTCGCGGGCATCGGCATGGCGGTGGCAGCGGCAATCGTCCTGGTGGCGCTCGCCTTCGAGGCCTTTGAGATGCTGAGCGGCAGGGAGACGCTGAAAGTCGCACCGGTGATCGCGGCCTCATCGGCCCGTGAGCCTGCCAGCGTCAGATAGTGTTTCTCTCATGAGCTCTGAGAGGTAGTTGGCGGCCAGTGCCAGCTACCTCTCTCGTATCACCCAGCGTCCCTTGGACGCCACAACGACGAGGGCAATCCTGATTGCCCCTGCAGCATAGAGAAGTGTGTGACCCATGGATAGTATCATCAGCATCGACCATCATCCGCCCACCGCGCGGGTGGATCCCCCGACCTTCACGGCTGAGGCAGCGCTGCGCCTGGTCAGAGAGACGCTTGCCGGTCGGGAGTCCAGCGCCACCGAGCTGCTGCAGGATGCTGTCGCTCAGGTCCAGGCCGCGCTTGGCGCGCTGTTCTATCAGCCTGGCCCACGCACGCGGCTGGAAACACTGGCACACACGCAGGTCACCGAGGACGACGCCCAAAAGGTGATGGTGCGCTATCAGCAGACTGGGCGCCATCGCATCATGACTCATAACGAGTGCTGGTATGCTCTGCCGCTGCCGGTGAGCGTGCGCGAGCTGCCTGAGGCTCAGCTCATATTACTGCTAGGGTGGCCACGTGGCGGTGACGCCGCGATTCCCTCATTCCGTCGCGTCAGCCTGACCCTGGAGCAGAGCGCCGAGGCCTATGCAACCGTCGCTGAGACGGTGATCGCAGTGCGCCGTCTGCGCCAGGAAGGCATCAGCGCCGCGGCGGTGGAGCGCTTGCGCGACGAGGTGCTCACGATGATGGGCCATCATGTGCGCACTCCACTCGCCGCAGTCCAAGGCCACGCATGGACCCTCTTGCGCTATTATGACAAGCTGCCATACGCTGAGCAGCGAGAATACCTGGAAACGATCCTTGCCGCCAGTGAGCGCCTGGGCGCTACCTTCGATAGAATCCTTCAGGTCGCGCAGCTATCCACGGGAGCGGTGCGGCTGAGCATGGAGCCTATCTCGCTGCTCGCTCTTGCCCGCTCGGCGCTCATGGATGCGGAGGCCAAGCAGCGAGGCCATGCGCGCTTCGTGCTCCAGGCGCCCACGGAGAATGACGGGGAGGAGCTGGATGGGCTCCAGCTAGATGCGGATCAACGCTGGCTGCGTAAAGTATTTGACGAGCTGCTCGACAATGCCATACGCTTTACCCCCGAAGGGGGTACTATATCTATAGAGCTTACCGCAGTCACCGGCACGGGCCTGACGCCTGCCGTTGAGTGTGTGATTCACGATGCCGGCCCTGGCATGGCCCCAGAGCAGGTGCGTCATCTCTTCGACCACTCGCCGCAGATGGAGTCGAGCCTGG
>DASWAC010000606.1:0-2617 GCA_036391335.1 Ktedonobacterales bacterium | reverse complement strand
GGGTGGCGGCATGGACCCGGGCGAGAGCCCGTGGGCGGGAGTCGCGCGTGAGGTGCGAGAGGAAACGGGCCTCACGTGTGAGGTAGTGCGCCTCGCAGGCGTGTACAGCCGCCCGGAAGACGATGCGATCGTCTTCTCCTTCGTCTGCCACGTCATCACGGGTGAGCTGACACCCAGTGATGAATCGCCACAGGTCGCTTATTTCCCGCCGGACGCCCTGCCGGCCAACCTCTTCCTGGGGCATGCCGAGCGCATCCGCGACGCCCTGGCGCCGGGCGGCGATGTCGTGCTGCGTGTGCCCACGGTGATCTCAGCAACCGAGCAGATGCGAGTGGGCAAAGGAGCACAGAGGTAGACCGATTGCCATACGTCGTGGCCGCTTGCTGGCCGCGTGGTATGCTGCATTGTGCCCCCGCATGCTGGGAATGCCTGGGGCAGATCGAGGACGAGATGCGTTATGACACCATACTATCCAACTGATCGCGCCGCGCTGGAGCGTGACTGCGACATGACATTCTTCATTGCCTCAGGCAATGGCGGGCAGAATCGTAACAAAGTCGAGACGGGCGTGCGGCTAGTTCACCGGCCCACCGCCATCATGGTCACCGCGACGGAGCGCCGCATGCAGGGGCAAAACCGCGAGATGGCCTATGCGCGCATGGCCGAGCGCCTCGAAGAGCTGCAGCGCGTCGAGGCGCCACGCGTGCCCACCGCACCCACAGCGGCTAGCCACGAGCGCCGCATGCGCGCGAAGCGCCGGACGGGCGAGATCAAGCGAACGCGCCGCGCCGCATACGATGCGGAGTGAGCGGGGCAGATGCCGCCATGTGCGTGCCACACCATGCGGTACACTATGCACACGGCTCCGCGCAGCACTCAGCAGTGGAAGGATAACCGCGCCCTATGGAGTGTCAGCACTGCGGGCGAGAGACGCCCGAAGGAAACTATTGCGTCTGGTGTGGCGCACGCCTTCAGGCCGGTGAGGGAGCGAGGCGCCGCTCCCAGGCATATGCCGCCAGCCCGAATGAGCATGTGCTGGCGCCCAGCCCCATTTCTACTTTCTTCCCTCATCTCAACACGCATCGCACCCAACAGACCGGCGGGCTTCTCCTGCTGCTGGTGGTGGGCCTCGTTGCGCTCGGTTTCGCCCGGCTGCTGCCCATCTCCACCGTGCTGGCCGCGCTCATCGTGCCGCTGATCTATCTCGTCTATTTCTATGAGGTCGAGATCTACGAGGATGAGCCCATCGCGGTCATCCTCGGCACGTTCGTGGCGGGAGGCGTGCTCGGCGCGGTCTTCAGCGTGCTCACCTATCGCTCGACCCTCAGCCTGATCACCCCAGGTCGCGCGCCTGGCACGAATTACTATCTCGTGGTCGGCGTGCTCTGGCCGCTGATCATCCAGACGCTCATGCTCGTAGGTCCTCTGGCGCTCTTCTTCTTGCGACGCAAGCCATCCCATGACATGCTGGACGGCATGACGTTTGGCGTGGCTTCTGGCCTGGGATTCGCTGCCGCGCAGAGCATCGCGAACTCGTGGGTGCTGATTACCGGCGCGCCACAGCTGGCGGGGAACACGGACCCCTGGGGCCTCGCGCTGCGCACCATCCCGATCTCGCTGCTCGTGCCGCTCCTCTATGCGGCGACGACGGGCCTCATCTGTGCCGCGATCTGGCTGCGCGCCGATCCCACCCCGCCCGCGCAGCCCCAGTCGCTGCTCACCTCGATCCCGTTCTCGGTGGTGGTGGCCGTCATCGCGCTCATCATTCCGGCCATCGGCACCGCTGCCTGGGGAGGCCAGTGGCGCAACATCCTGTGGTATGGCCTGGTGCTCATCGCCATCATGATCATCTTGCGCCAGGCATTGCATACCGGCCTGATTGACAAGGCCGCCTCGATTGGCCATGGCGGCACCCTGCGCTGCCCGCACTGTGGCGCCAGCGTGGCCGATGTGCCCTTCTGCTCGAACTGCGGGATGTCAATGCGGTCGGTGGACCGGCGCGCCCGCAAGCAAGCGACCCCTCAGAGCACCCCTGAGGTGAATCCAGGAGACGCCCAGTGAAGCTACGACTCCTTGGCATGTTCGCCGGGCTGGCAGGCCTGGCGATCGTGTCTGGCGCCTGCGGCGACAACATCGGCCTCATTCCCAACGCGCCGGCGACCCCAACGCCCTGCTCCATCAGCTGTACCTCGCCAGAGGGCCCGACGACCGACTTCAAAGAGGTGACCACAGATTTCTTCTCAGTCTATTACAATCAGCCGCCGCTGACGGAAGACACCTCCAACAGTGACACTTCGTCCGTCGTCTTCAACGCCGACACCGCCTATGGCCAGACCACGGCGCTGCTGGCTGGCACGCGGACATCGGGCGGCGTCACGGCCAGTAGCCTGCTGCAGAGCTGGATCTCGCAGAATCTGGACACCACGAGATTCTCCGGCCTGAAAGACGCGGGACCCATCCTGGGGGCGGAGATCGGCTATCAGCCCGGAGCAGGCAGAGCGTATACCGCCATCTATGATCAGCCTGGTGTGCCCAACTTTCCCGTCTTCATCCAGGTCATCGCCGCGACCAAGGACGCCACAGGCCTCGTCTTCGCCATGTTCAGCCCGCTCGACCC
>DASWAC010000605.1:0-5883 GCA_036391335.1 Ktedonobacterales bacterium | reverse complement strand
AGCTGCCACGGATGGATGAGCAGTCACACGAGCCCTCAGCTTGGGGGGAAGGCGCTGTGAATGATGATCGAGGCGACCTCACCAGGGAATCTGATGCTGGCGAGGGTACGTCAGAATGGGAAACTGACCTGACTTACGAGGCGCGGATCCTCTCCGCCGCATTTGATGATGACGCCTCAGTGAGCTTGGTGTGGCCTGATATTGGCACACGCGACAGCGCCCCCCCGGAGAGCCCACCCGCCAACTATGCGCAGCGCCGCGAGGTCTTCTCAGGCCTGGAGCGCATCATTCAGTCGATGTACGATATACGATTCGTCTATTTCCTCGTATGGATTCCCCAGGCAAGCTATTTCGACGCCAGGCTCCCTTTCCTCGATGCGCCTGACCTGATTGACCCGCTAGAGCCCATCTCGACCCCGCCAGCGCAAGAGCGGCCCTCACCGCTCCTCGAGTCGAGACTCAGCTCGTGGATCGATCCACCTCCCGGCTCGCGTTTCGTGCCGTCACCCACGGCGACCCGCGTGATGCGTGACCTGCGGGACGGGAAGCCCCATCGCTTTGCCCCGCGCCGGCCGTTCCTCAACCTCTCAACGACACCGGTACGCTGTCTCACCCTGGCGCCGAGCGCGAGGCATGGGAGATCCGGTGAGATCGTGCTGGCCGTTGTTGGCTGTGATACCTCCCCTGAGGACCCGGTGACCGCCGCGCAGGAGGCCGTTCTCAAGCAATGCGCCGATATCGCCTTCGCCACGGTGGGCTATGCCGATGAGTCACCTCGACTCGAGCTCCCCGAGCCAGCTATTCCCGAGACGGCGCACAAGCTCGCGCTCAAGCTCTTCCACGATGCGGTGAACCTGCTGGGATATAACCTGATCGCGCCCAGCGCGAGCATCGAGACACGCCTCGCCATCATCAAGCAGGTGCTCGATGAGATCGCCGACATGAACGTCGGATCCCTCAAGCCGCTCGTGCGGGAACGCATGGAGCATGCGCGCACGAATCTCGAGCGGGCCGCGAGGCTGACTCGAAAGCTGGGCTGGATTGGCGAAGAATTGACGGCGGCAGTCGTGGTGTCGGAGACGGTTGCTGTCAAGAGTGTCGAATTCGATCTCTTGCAGGCCGCGAAGCAGGAATACGAAGGGCTTCCGGTCGATCTGAAGGCGTATTACGCGGAGCCAACCGCAGTGCTGCCCGCACGCTCGGTGTTGAGCTGCCTGAAGCGTGACGAGCGAGGAGACCGCACCCCATTGGCGTCTTTCGCCGAGCGCATGCGGCAAAGCTTCACTGTGACTGGCGATGAAGGGCTAACTCGCCGCGCGATCCGCTATCTCTTACGCACGGCCGTCACCGAGCTGCCCAGCGACTGGCATCCCCGGCACAAGGTGAGCATCGGCGTGCGTCAGGGAGCCGCTCAAGTCATCCTTTCCATTGATGTGGATGGTCCCGGGTTGCGACCCTCTCAGGCGCGGCGGGTGTGGGATCCTGTGCTCGGGCCGTTGCTCCCACCCGCGAAGGATGACATGCGCGCGGCGGGCCTCGGTCCCTATCTGGCGCGACGCATCATCAACCTGCAGAATGCCGGTTTAGGCCACAACCTCTTCCGCATTGGGCTGGAGAACCGGCCGGAGACCGAAACCCGGCCGGCGAGGGGCTATTGCTATTATCTCGCGATTCCGATCAGACCGATGGAGCGAAGGAGGGGCGCATGAGTCACCTCGTAGTGATCGCCAGCGAGGGGCCGCTGACATTTGGCCTGCGCCGCGCGCTCAGCTATGCGAGCTTTTGGTCGCCCGACACCGGCAGGGATCCCATGGACTCGCTCATCGGGATCCAGCACCCCTCCGTGGTCGTGCTCGATCTGGTGACACCACCCAAGCCGGTGCTGACCATGCTCGATGCGCTCATTACGGAATCGAAGGGGAAACCCATCTTGCGTCGCCACACCTATCTCGCCATCAAGCCGGGGCTCGGGCTGCCCGGCACGCTGGAAGAGCGCCTGAAGACGGGGTACGACTTTGAGATGGTCGCGGCGCATGAGCCCTTCGGCTCGATCGTCAACCACATCCATCGCCTGGAGATGAGGCTGCTGGAGAAGCCACCCGCCTCATTTATGGATAGCTGAGCCGCCGGCCTCAGCGCATCCGGTCGAGATAGGCGCGGGTCGCACGGGTGTCGCCGAGCGCGGTGTGCAGGCAATAGCGCAGAGCATCCATAGCGTGGTCGTGCTGCTTGATGGGGGCCTCTGAGGCATCTCGTGTCGCTCCGTCATGGGTGGGCGCGTAGGCATATTGTGTGAACTCCGCGATCGTGTTGGCACAGCGTGGCGCGACCAGGAGCCCTCGCGTGCCGTCTCCGCGCGCCGCCAGCAGCGCCGTGACCGTCTGGATGCCCGCGCGCACCGCATTGTGTCCGGCCAGCGCTCGCGCGTGGAGGCCTTCCTCCGCCAGCAGCGCATTCAGCGCGACGATGTGCTCCGGCTCGTCCGGCCCGCAATACCACACGCTCACCCCATGGCGACGCGTCAGCTCGGCCAGGGCAGGCAGCAGCGTCTCGTGCAGAGCCGCCCGGCGCATGTAGATCTCGTCGAGCTGCCAGGCGCGGTTATCGCCATCCAGCCCGATGACCACCCCGGCGGCGGGATTGGTGTAGCCCCAGTCCACCCCGCCGACCACGCGCTGCCAGCGCTGGCCCTGGGGAGCCTCGCGCACGTGGATGCCGGGCTCGAAGGGATAGACCAGCCCCTCGAAGGCGACGAACTGGCCCTCGATCTCTTGCCGGGCGAACGCGCCGGTGTAGCCCAGCTCTTCGACGAAGCCGGGAGGCAGGTTGTGGGCGTTCGTCAGGGTGCTGGCGCGATAGAGCGCATGGCCTGGCCGCCGCGCCAGCTCAAAGTCGCGTGCGAACCCGTCGCGCCCGTGAGGGGTGCCGGTGGCCCAGCCCGCCGTGGCAAAGCCGCGCTGACGCAGGCGTCCCTTGAGCACCTGCCAGGCATAATAGCCGCAGAGTGGCGCTTCATCCAGCCAGAACCACGCCAGATTGAGCCCGCGCGCCCGGTCGGGGGACACCATGGAGCGCAGCAAGATCTCGGAGCCATTCACCAGCACGAGGCGTTCCTCCGCTTTCACCTGCGTCGCGATGAGTGAGGTGGGCAGCAGCGCGAAGAAAATGCGCGCGGTGGCGTCGCGCAGCATGGGATACGTGGGCGCGCCGATGAGGCCGAGCGAGCCGGGATGCTCGACCGCCCGGCAGATGGCGCGCACTGCCCCGGCGAAGGTCTTGCCCGCGCCGATGCCGCCGACGTAGAACGAGAAGCGCGCCTGGCTGGCGACGAAATCCCACTGGATGGGATTGAGGTCCCATGTGGCAGCCAGCGGGGTGGCGCTCATGAGGCATCGCCGCCGCCTGGGTCCGCCCCGTCGCGATCACTCGCTGGTGGTCGCCGGGTAATGGTGATGCTGACCCGCTCGTCGTGGTGGGCGCCGCGATCATAGAGGCCTTGCAGCCGGTTGACCTCGCGCTGCGCGGCCAGCGCCACGGCGAGATAGCGCGCGCCCTGGTTGCCCAGCCGTGGCCGCTCATATTCCTCCAGGAGGATGCGCTCGTCGCCATCACCCCGGCCCTCACGCACGGCGCGGCGGCGCAGCCGGTCGAGCTCGCCACGCAAGACCGCCGCCTGCAGGATGCGCTCTTGCTCATACGCCTCCCATGCGGCGCGGGCGACCTCGCGATGGCTCTCGATGGCGCGTAGCAAGACCGTCTGGTGCTCGTCGCGGGCCTCTTCGAGCAAAGTCTCGAAGCGCTGACGAAGCCAGCGTCGCACCGTCGAGGCCGAGACACCCAGCACGGCGGCGATCGCCGGGGCGCGCATCCCCTGACAGAGCAGTGCCAGCGCCCGCTCGCGCGCATCATCCGCTGTGTCATCCAGCGCCGATGAGACGCCTACCGGTGTCTCCGCATCTGGCGATTCGCCAGCTCGTCGTGTCATCGTGATCCCCCCAGCACGAAAGATGAGCGCCCCCGCCCCTGCGCCCCACTGCCTCGATGGCTCCCACATGCCTCCCCGCGCCCGCCGCATGCGAAAAAGCGCCCGGCGGTCCTTCGCCCGGCGCCTTCCTCAGGCTCACCTCGTCACCTGCCCGGCGGGCTAGAGCTTCGTCTTGACCTCGCCGTCTATCGAGCGCTGGCCCTGCCCCTTCCAGGTGAGCCAGAGCTGCCCGCTCTCAGACGCCACCGTGTTGATGCGGTCCTGGTGCGTAGCGATCCACAGCATGAGGCGCAGCGTGCGCCCGCGCACACTCAGCCGCACGCCCTCGCAATACAGCTCACCCGTCGTTGCCTCGTGCCCGCCCGCCGACATCCCTGCCATGCGCGTCTCCCCTCCTCTCGGCGCCCGTGCGCACATCCCCGGCGCCCACCGCAAGCGCTCGATCTCCCGGGTTCCAACTATAGAACATATGTTCTCTTATGACAAGAGAAAAAGCCCCGCGACGGCAGGGGTCGCGGGGGCAGGTGAGGAGCCTTGGCCGTGGCCTCGCCTGGAGGCGCACACCTGGGCTGAGGGCTAGCGCTTGGGCTTCGGCAGGTATTGCTGATGGGTCAGGTGCGCCACATAGGCCGCTCGCTCGCCAGGATACTTGAAGGTGAGGAACCAGACCCAATAGAGCACGAAGGCGGCGACGGCCAGGCCCCACAGCGCGAGCCAGAGCTGCCAGGCGAAGATCGCCAGATCGCCCCAGCGGGTAAATGCGAAGATCGCGCCCATCAGGCCGATCCAGCCGAGCCCATTCATGAACTGCTGTAGCCGGCGCTGAATCTGGGCGTCCCCGGCGGCGATGCGCTTGCGTCCTTCGAGGTAGTAGTAGGCCCACAGCAGCAGCGAGAGCCCGCTGATGACGAGCCACGGCAGGACGAAATCGGTATGTGAGAGCGGCGGGGCGATAAGACCCTGGAGGAAATTCATCTGCGAGAGGACCCTTCTCTATGCGGGGCGCGGCGCGCCTGCTTCAAGGATTGAGTGGGGATGAGGCTTTCCGCGTCATTGTATCAAAGCCGCCCGTGAGGGGTCAATCACGCCGGACGGTGCGCGCTCGGCCTCACCCACGCTGGCGCAGGATGGGCGCCAGGGCGTATAGTGAGGGCCAATGCCCGAGAGGGCCACGCCCCATGCATCGCACCGGCGCGGGATGCGGCGGGACCGGCGCCTACGGCAGGCGACCCGCTCCCCGCGCGTCATCAGAGAAAGGCAACGACGATGAGTGAAGAGCTGACCCCCGACGTGCTCGCGGAGCTGCGCGGCAAGCTGGAAGCCCTGCGCGATCGCCTGCAAGCCCGTGTCACCGCGGAGCGACAGGGCGAGGGACCCCTCAACACACGTGTGGGTGATCCCGCCACCGATGCCCCAGGCGATAGTGGCGACTCGAGTGTTGACCTGGAGGGGTGGGATGTCGGCCAGCAAGAGATCCTCGATGCTGACGAGCAGCTGGCCGAGGTCGAGCATGCGCTAGAGAAATTCGCGACGGGCACGTATGGGCTGTGCGAGGCGTGCAGCGAGCCTATCCCGGTGGCGCGGCTGCGGGTCGTGCCTGAGGCGCGCTATGATGTCGCCCACCAGCAAGAGGCGGAAGCGCGCGAGAAGCGCAACCAGCCGCGCTAAGTGGACATCCTGCGACTCCTGACCCGCTCGTCCTTACCCCATGAAATGTGCCCTCGGTCATAAACGATCGGAGCACGGTGAGGATGGCCCGAAGGCCGGACCGCCGCAGAGCGACGTGGCGCTACCCTCGGTGGGCCAATCCCATGCCCGCGACCCCCTTGACAGTCGGGCGAGCAGCCTCTATGCTCATGCTATCTAAGTGATTGAGATAGCATAGAGAATGGGGGAGT
>DASWAC010000604.1:0-4317 GCA_036391335.1 Ktedonobacterales bacterium | reverse complement strand
CGAGGAGTGTAACGCATTCCAGCGCGTTGGGACAGAGTTGACACGCCCGGCGGTGCCCGTGTACGCTATCCACGCAAGGAGAACGGCCCGATGATGGCAGCTAGCAGACATTCGATCAGCCAGCAGCAGCCCACGCGGAGGTGGGTTGACTGATCGTGCCGTTTCGCACATTCGCCCGCCGGAGCAATCAGACGTCCCGGCGGGCGTCCTCGTTCCTCTGGCGTGGTCATTCCCCGTAAGGAACGATGCTCCATGGATCTCTCACTCTTGTTGCGCGGGCTCATCATCGGGCTCGCCATCGCCGCGCCGGTCGGGCCCATCGGCGTGCTGACCATCCGCCGCACGCTCGCCAACGGCTGGGCCATCGGGTTCGCCACCGGGCTGGGCGCAGCCACCGCCGACGCCACCTATGGCGCGGTCGCGGCCTTCGGGCTGGCCGCGGTGTCAGGCGCGCTCGCCTCGGCGCAGCTGTGGCTGCGACTCATCGGCGGCGTGGCGCTCATCATGCTGGGGCTGCGCACCCTGCGCGCCAAGCCTGCCACCGCCACTGCCACCGCGCCCACTCCGGCGGGCCTGCTGGCCGCATGGGGCAGCACCGTGCTGCTCACCCTGACGAATCCCGCGACCATCATCTCGTTTACTGCTATCTTCGCGGGCATCGGCGTGGCAGGGAGTGGCTATGCGGGTGCGGCGATCATCGTGCTGGGGGTGCTGCTCGGGTCGGCCACCTGGTGGCTGCTGTTGAGTGGCGGGGTCACGCTGCTGCGCGAGCGGCTGGGTCCACACATCTTGCGATGGGCCAATGTCCTCTCTGGGCTGGTCCTGGCGGCGTTCGGCGTGGTAGCCCTGGCGAGCGTCGCGATCAGCGCCTGGCCGCATCGTTGAGCGAAGGCTGGTGCGATGGCCGGCGCACTGCTCGATGAGCGCCTCTCCTCCATGGTGTGGATGCGCTATGCTGTTGTTAACGCGACGTTGGGAAGGGATTGAGGGTGGCCTCCTGAGCTGCCCCTCAAGGAAAGCGCAGGCACGGCCGGATGACATTCGACGCCTTCACCCCTTTCTTTGCCGCTGCAGCCGGCGCCGGGGCGGCCTTCATCGGCCTCCTCTTCATCGCCGTCTCGATTCGCCCAGATCAGCTCGTCTGGGGCAAGGTGCATCCACTGGTGCGCGCGTCGGTGGGCAGCACATTCACCGCGCTCATCAATGGCTTCTTCATCTCGTTCGCCAGCCTCATCCCCGGTACGAATCCCGGCTGGGTTGCCTTCGTTCTCGGCATCACTGGCGTCATCAACGCGCTCTCATCCAGCGGCAGCCTCGTGCGGCACCTGCGCGGAGCCGGCGTGACCGGGGGAGCCTGGTGGCTGAATGTGGCTCGCTGGCTCACGCTGTCGGGGCTAGGCCTGTTCGTCTATCTGCTGGAGATATGGCTTGGCTGGCAGGCAATCCAGCATCCAACACAGATAGGCCCCATCTTTGGCATCGCCGATATCGTGCTGACCGTCTATGGGCTTGGCTTGGTGCGCGCCTGGGAGTTGCTGGGGTCACGGCGCACGGGCATCCTCAGGTTCCTGAGTCCGTTACGCGATCTGGATGGACTGATGGCGGCTCCCAAGGCCACTTCTACCACGATAGATCATCCCAGCGCGCCGCCACAGCGTGCCTCGACTCCATCCACGTGAGCCCTATGCCGGCTGCGTGAGGATCTCTGGGCCATGCTCGGTGATGGCGACGGCATGCTCGAAGTGCGCCGCCAGGCTGCGGTCTACGGTGGCGAGTGTCCAGCCGTCGCGGAGCTCGTGGATGGCCGGCTTGCCCGCGCTAACCATCGGCTCGATGCAGATGACCATGCCCGCGCGCAGCTGTGGGTCGCGCATGCCACGCTCCACGTAGTTCGGGACATCAGGCTCCTCATGCAGCGCCCGACCGATGCCGTGGCCTATCACGCCGCGCACCACCGAAAAGCCAGCGCCCTCCACGAACTGCTGCACCGCGCGCGCGATGTCACTCACATGGTTGCCCACCTGGGCCGCCGCGATGCCCATCGCGAGGGATTCTTGGGTGACACTGAGCAGGCGCTGCGCCTCGGGCGTAATGTGCCCCACGGGAACGGTGATGGCGCCGTCGCCATGCCAGCCGTCTACGATGGCCCCCATGTCGAGCGAGATGATCTCGCCCTCATGCAGGGTGCGCCGCCCTGGGATGCCGTGCACCACCTGCTCATTCACCGACGTGCAGAGCACCGCGGGATAGGGCGACATGCTGGGATCAGGCCGATAGCCTTTGAAATTCGAGGTCGCGCCGTGGTCCTTGAGGGAGCGCGCAGCCAGGGCATCGAGGTGCCCGGTGGTGATGCCAGGGACCACCGCGGCGCGCAACAGCTCGAGCGTTTCCGCAACCACCTGGCAGGCGCGACGGATGCTGGCGATCTCGGTGGCGCTGCGATAGGCAATAGCCATAGTGAGTGCTTACCTCAGTGCCGCGCGCACGGCGACGTGGACCTGCTCGATGGTTCCCGAGCCATCTATGGTGACTTCCTTGTGCTGCTGGGCATAATAGTCCACCAGGGTGATCGTCTCAGTGAAGAAGATATCGAGCCGGCGGGCCACCGCCTCACCGGTGTCGTCTGAGCGCTGATAGAGCTCGCTGCCGTCATAGTCACAGATGCCCGGCGTCTTGGGTGGCAAGCTAGCGATATTCCAGATGTGGCCGTGTGCCCGGCAGAGGTAGCGACCGGCGAGGCGCTCCACCAGCTGCTGGCGTGGGACCTGGAGGTAGATAACCTTATCAACCCTCTGGCCGCGCTCCGCCAAGCGCATGTCGAGGATGCGCGCCTGCGCCAGGGTGCGTGGGAAGCCGTCGAGCAATAGGCCTGCCTTGCCACCGAGGTCGCTGATCGCGTCGAGAATCATCCCGACCATGACCTCATCCGGCACGAGGTCGCCACGCTCGTAATAGGGCCTGGCAGCCAGGCCAGATGGCGTGCCCTGGGCTATCGCGTCGCGCAGCAGGTCGCCGCTGGCGGTGTGCTTCAGATTCATCTCGCTGCTGATGAATTGAGCCTGAGTGCCCTTCCCACTCCCCTGTGCGCCGATCAAGATCACATTCATCGTGACACCCTTTCCCCAACGGTCAGCCCGGCAGCATCGCCAGGCCACACACACCACATTGCCCCCACCGGCGAGGCAGGGGCAACGTCACGCGCGCCAGGTTAGCTCAGGAAGCCTGAGTAATTACGCATTACCATCTGCGCCTGGAGCTGCTTCACCGTGTCGAGCACCACACCCACCACGATGAGCAACGAGCCTGCCTGCAACAGCTGGTTGGTGCCGCTGCGCGTGATGAAGAGCGGAGCCACGGCTACGATGGCCAGGAAGAGCGCGCCGCCGAGCGTGATGCGGTTGAGAATCTTGGAAAGGTAGGTATTGGTGCGCGGACCAGGACGCACGCCAGGAATGAACGCGCCTTGCTTCTGCAGGTTGTTGGCCAGCTCTTGCTGCTCCCAGATCACCGTCGCGTAGAAATAGGTGAAGACGAAGACAAAGAGGCCATAGAGCAGGCCATATTGGATCTTCGTGGGGTCTAGCCAGCCCGCGATCTTGGTGAAGATATCCTGCACGGGCTTGTTCTGGCTATAGGTCAGGAAGCGCGAGATGATGACCGGGAGGAGCAGGATCGAGTTGGCGAAGATGATCGGGATCATGCCCGCCGAGTTGATCTGCAAGGGGATGTAGGTCGTCGTGTTGCCGCCGCGCACGCCCGTGCCCAGACGCCGCTTGGTCGGATATTCCACGGGGACACGCCGCTGCGCCATGTAGATGAACACCATGGCGAAGGTCATGCTCAGCGCCAGCAAGGCGATGCCCGCGACGAAGATCAGGCTGCCGTTATTCACGCCGCTCCCACTCGAGCTGCCCGAGATGAGGGCCGAGTAGATCGTCTGCGGCAGCTTCACCATGATGTTGGCGAAGATGATGAGCGAGATGCCATTGCCCACGCCACGCTCGGTGATGAGCTCGCCCAGCCAGACCAGGAAGAGTGTGCCCGCCGTGAGGCTGAGCAGCGTCGAGACGGTCGGCACGAAGGCGGTGCGATCGAAGAGGTTGAACTGCGAGGCCGGGATGGCGCCGATGCTCACCAGGAGTGACATCTGCCCGAAGCTCTGCAAGAGCGCCAGTGGAACCGTGATATAGCGCGTGATCTGCGAGAGCCGCGCTCGCCCCGCCTCGCCCTCGCGCGCGAGTGCGCCCATGCGTGGGATGATGCCCTGCAACAGCTGCACCACGATGCTGGCCGTGATGTACGGATAGACGCCCATCG
>DASWAC010000603.1:0-5443 GCA_036391335.1 Ktedonobacterales bacterium | reverse complement strand
TCTGTCAATGTAGTAGCAATGTCACACTACACGGATGCGTATAGCAGTCCGTGAGCTCCCTGCCGTAGCTCCCTTGCCTCTCTTGTTGGTGCCCACTGAGCGGCGCTGTCCTCGGTGGGCACCACGTGTCCGCCGAACGATGTGCGCCATCCCCGTGCTTCGATCATCACTGTGACGCCTCCATGTGGTACAATTCGATTCACTTAGCGGATAAGTGAATCTCCAAAGAAATTAACTTAGTCACTAAGTTAATTTGAGCATACATAGAAGGACACAGCATTGTCAAGGGGTACTCAAGAAACCCGTGAGGAGCTGCTCGAGGAGCTGGCGCGGGAGCTCCGGCAGTTCAATGGACTCGGCGCGGCCCTTTACCGGGCGGCGGCAGGCCGGATCGGGATGACTGTCACCGATATGCAGGTCATTGACATCCTGGGGATCACCGGCTCCACGGTCGCCGGCCGGCTCGCCGATCTCACGGGACTCACCACAGGAGCGATCACCGGGATGCTCAACCGGCTAGAGGAGGCTGGGTTCGTGCGCCGGGAGCGCGACCCCAGCGACGGCCGCAGGGTCATCGTCAGCCTTGCCCCCGATAAGGACGACTTGCGCACGGTCAGCACGGCCTTCGATTCCTTTGGGAAGGCGTGGGAAGAGCTGGTTGCGGGCTATGACGATGCGCAGGTCGCTTTCCTGGTGGATGTCCTCAAGCGCGGCAATGCGGTATCCAGGGCGGAGATTGCCCGGTTGCGCGAGGCGCCGGCGGGCGAGGGGGGGATCTCCTCCGCCCCACTCGTGGATGTGGAAAGCGGCCGCCTCGTCGTGGCCAGTATGTTTTCCAGGGTGACCTTGCGTGCGAGCGAGGCGATGGCCGAGCTCTACCAGGCCCGCTTTGAGGGAACGACGCCGGATGTGAAGGCCAAAGATGGGGTGGTCACCGTCCGGTATCCACGACGCTTGCTGATTATGGGTGGGAGCCAAGGAGCGGCGGAGGTCGCGCTCAGCAAGGCTATCCCCTGGCAGATCGTAGTCCAGGGTGGCGCAATGGAGGTCATCGCCGAGCTAGGCGGCCTCGATCTCGCCGGGCTTGAGGTCAAGGGAGGTGTCAGCACGATCCGCCTGGATCTGCCTGCCCCCTCTGGCGAGGTGCCCATCCGGATCAGCGGGGGGGCGTCCAGCATCACCGTGCGTCGCCCAAGAGGCGTGGCCGCCCGAGTCCATCTCAAAGGCTGGGCCTCTCACTTCGTTTTTGATGAGCAGACCTTCGGTGATCTGGGCAGCGATGTACGGCTGCAAAGCCATGGCTTTGACGCGAGCGCCCCCTATTACGACATCGAAGTCAAGAGTAGCGCCAGCTCGGTCACCATAGTCACCATCTGAGGGCGCCCGATCTTCTGGCGGAGCCGCGCATGGTCCTGTGATGGGCCGTGCCACGCGATGTATCATGAAGGCGTCACGGGGACCTGGATGCTCGATCGTGGTTGGGGCCGCGCGCTCGCCATGCGACGCGCCGCGCTCACGTGAAGACACAGGAGCAGCTCATGGCATCGCTCGCACGCTTTGACCCCTTCTTGCCTGAGATTCATGCCAATCCCTATCCGTTCTACGCGCAGCTACGCGAGCACGACCCGCTCCACTGGGGGATGCCGTTTCTGGCCACGCAGCCGGGGGCATGGTATGTCTCGCGCTATGAAGATGTGGTGCGGATTCTCAAGGATCCGGCGTTCGTCAAGAATCAGCGCACATCCTCGCCCACCGAGACGCCGGCGCCAGTCCCGCGGGAGATTCAGTTCTATGCGGAGATGGCGCGCCATGCCATCCTGCTCAACGATCCCCCAGACCACACGCGCCTGCGCAAGCTGGTCAGCCAGGCCTTCACGCCGCGGACCGTCGAGCGGATGCGCGCGCCCATCACTGCGAGCGCCCAGGCGTTACTCGACGCGGCCGCCGCCCAGGGCGAGGTCGAGCTCCTCGCGGACTTCGCCTTTCCACTCACGCTGCAAGTCATAGCCGCTATGATCGGCGTCCCCGACGACCGGCGTGACCTCCTCTCGCGGTGGTCGCGTGTGCTGATCCGCACTCTCGATCTCGCGCCATCGCTAGACGACTTCCTGGCAGCCAACCAGGTGGCGTATGAGGCGTTCGACTTCTTTCACGATCTGCTCGCCGCGCGCCGCGCGCATCCCGCTGACGACTTGCTGAGCCATCTCATTGCCGCGCATGACCACGAGGACCGGCTGAGTGAAGACGAGCTGATAGTGATGTGCTCGCTCCTCCTGGTCGCCGGCTTTGACACCACCGTCAACCTGATCGGCAATGGCGCGCTGGCGCTGCTCCAGCATCCAGACCAGCTGGCTCTCCTGCGGGAGCATCCCGAGCTCCTTCCCTCTGCCATCGAGGAGCTGCTGCGCTACGAGCCCTCCACCCAGAAGGCACTCCGCTATGCCGCCACGGAGCGAGAGCTGCACGGCAAGCGGATTGGCGCAGGGCAGGCGGTGATCGCGCTGCTGGCTGCCGCCAATCGTGATCCGGCGGTGTTCCCTGAGCCTGACCGGCTCGATATTACCCGAGCAGAGAACCGCCATCTTGGCTTCGGCACGGGCATCCACATCTGCCTGGGCGCGCCGCTCGCCCGGCTGGAGGGACAGATCGCCATCAGCATGCTGCTGCGGCGCTTCCCGAGGCTGGCGCTGGTGGACGCGATGCCGGCATGGCGCGATGACCTCGTCACCTTTCGCCGGCTCGCCCGGCTGCCTGTGGCCATCGCGTGACCGGCGATGCCTTCGCTAGCCAGCGTGGGCGTCGAGCTCACCAGCCTTCATCTGGTCATAGCGCTCGAAGGGTTGGTGGATCCACGGATTGTCCACCAGGTAGTCCGCATAGAAGTCAGGGATCGTCCCCGAGCGGGCCTTGTACCACAGCACCGCCGTGCGGATCTCCTGGATGCCGGGATAGCCTGCCTGGAGGAGCGCCTTCACGGCTGCGAGACTGATTCCCGTATCGACGAGATCATCCACCAGCAGCACCCGGTCGCCCAGCGTGGTGGCTGTCATAGCCATATGCTTCGAGATGATGATCTCGCCGCGCACTGTGCCGCCCTGCTCGACATAGGACTGCGTGAAGGTGATGGCAAGCGGTGTCTCGAAGATGCGCGAGAGGATGTCGCCGACGCGTGTTCCGCCACGAGCGATGCACACGACCTGGTTGAATGCCCAACCCGAGGCGTGCACGCGCGCGGCCAGTCGCTCGATCGTCCCGATGTAGTCGGTCCAGCTGACATAGAGGTCGGTGGCCACGGCTCTCATCCTTCTGAAGGGCTGGCGATCATGGCGGGTGGGAAGCCGCCTCACGTGCCCATCCTACCATATGGCTCGCCGGTCGCCATGCCGTCAGTGGTCGCCGTTCTCACTCTGAGGCAGCGCATCGTGGCTGAGCGAGACGAGTGCGGCTTCGATGTCGGCGAAGGGCAAGAAGTCTCCCGAGGTGCGGCCATAGTAGGCGATGCGGATGGTCTGGTCGGGGTCAATGAGGAAGCCGGCTGGCATGCGGAATTTCGCGCCATCCATCGCTATGAAGCCGGGAATCAAGGGGACGATGCCTGCGTTGCGCCGCTTGGCCTCTCGATAGCGATCTCGCAACATGCTGCCGCGCGCCGTCCCGATCACTGAGGTTTCGAGCTGATAGAGGGAATAGGCGGCCTTTTCCCTGTCGGGGATGATAGGGAACGGGCAGCGCAGGCGCCCGTGGAAGCGCCGCACGACCTTGGCTGATGACTCGAAGAAGGCGATAACCTCCAGCCCAAGCGCGTGATATTCGGGGAAGCGCTCGATGAGCTCCAGGAGGTTGATGCTGCACAGCGGGCAGACCGCCGAGCGGTAGAACATGAGCAGCACCGGTCGGCGTCGCTCGCAATAAGCCACGAGAGAGATGGGCCGCTGATGCATATCATCCACGACGAATTCGGGCGCCTGCTGCCCAGCGCTGAGTCGCACGGCTTGCCTCCTCTCGCCGCGGAAGAGGAGCAGTGGGCGATCGTGGCCCGCTCCACGCCATGGCTCTTTTCATCGTCTCCTCATTATCGCAGCGTGAGGCAAGAGGAACGGCGTCCCTCACATGGCCACGGCTGGTGCTCAAGCCAGAGTGGCACATAGTAGCGTGGATCTCTCCCTTGCAAGCCTGCTCCGGATCTTTTCCGCTCTGCTCACTGACGCGAGGAACGTAAGATGTTGACAAGTGACAAAGTGTCGCTGGATATGGAGGTCATCATGCGCAACATCGTGGTCGCGGAGTTCGTCTCGCTGGACAATGTCATCCAGGCGCCCGGGGGCGCGCAAGAAGATACTGAGGGCGGCTTCACTCAAGGCGGGTGGACAAGGCCATATTGGCACGACGACATTGGCGCGCACTTCTTCGAGGCGATGAGCCAGGGTGACGCGCTGCTGCTGGGGCGCAAAACCTGGCAGATCCACGGCGGAGCCTTTGAGTCCATGTCGGCTAGCGATCCATTTGGTGATACCATGAACGCTATGCCGAAATACGTGGTGTCCACGACCCTGACCACAGCCTCTGCCTGGCGCAACTCCACCTTGATCCGCGACAATGTGGTCGAGGCAGTGCGCGCCCTGAAAGCGCAGCCCGGCAAGAACATTCTCATAGACGGCAGCAGTGTGCTGGTGCACACCCTGGCCGAGCACGATCTGATTGACGAATATAACCTGCATGTGTACCCGGTGTCGCTCGGCGGCGGCAAGAAGCTCTTTCCCGAGGGGACGCGGGTGAATCTGCGCCTGGTCGAATCCACACCACTCCCGTCGGGCGTGGTGCACATGCGCTACGCCCGCGCGTGATGAGCTGGCGATAGCCACTGACACGCATGCTGCGATGCCCAGACTGTAACCCTTGATGACAGCGCTCCGCGCCCAGATGAAAGCCGAACGACCGCCCGCAGTCCTTCGAGCTGTCGCTTCCCGTGCCCCATCTTTGTCTGCGCACGCCGATGCCCGTCTCTGTTACCATCGCAGCATGCACGATGCCATGATAGGCATTCAAGCTTGAGCCGCTTGATCTTGCGGAGATATCATGGCTGTGATATGCGTGAGAAGCACCTGTGTTCCCAGGTGATCAAGCTGTGACTGTAGACTGCTACCTTCTATATTGGCTAGAGGTGCGCGTCCCACTGTCGTCAAGTGAGGCAGATGAAGCGGCGCAGCCTGAGACGAAAGGACCGCTGACGATGGCCGCGAGACAATCCCACATGGACCGTCCGGCGTCCATCCTCGTGTGGGCTGGTCGCATCATCGCAGGTGCGTGGGGCGTAATCTTCCTGCTCTCCATCAGCGCCGAGGCGGCCAGCGGCTATCTGCCTGGCGGGAGCGTGTTCACCAGCGTCCTCAACTTCGCATCCGCTATCTTCTCCCTGGTGGGGGTGGCTCTCAGCTTTTGGCGT
>DASWAC010000602.1:0-3209 GCA_036391335.1 Ktedonobacterales bacterium | reverse complement strand
GACCAAGCCGATCGTCGGGGCAAACGCGTTCGCGCATGGTGGTGGCATCCACCAGGATGGCGTCATCAAGGATTCGCGGACCTACGAGATCATCCGCCCAGAGGACATCGGTCTGCCGCCTTCGGAGCGGCGCATGCATGTGGGCAAGCTCTCAGGGCGGGCCGCGCTAAGCGCTCAGCTTCGCGAGCTTGGCTATGAGATGGCGCCCGATGAGCTGGCACGCGCGTTTCAGCTCGTCAAGCATGTGCTCGGCAAGAAGAAAGTGCTCGAAGAGATGGACCTGCGACAGTGCGCCACCTTGGCCAAGTCACCGACGGCCACGATCGCGGCGCTCGAGATAGAGGACGACGCCTAGCAATCGCTGGATCACTGGGCGGCAGCCGCAAGCAATGTATGAGGAGCTTATAACGTGACTGGAACTCAATTGATGACCCGCGGTCGCCCACGCGCGCGCCGCACGCTCACCCGTGTCGTCCTCGCCATCACCTTCGCGGTGTTGGCCGCCTCGCTGGGCAGCGTGGCATTCGCAAAACCGGCGGCAGATCCAGTCACGTTTCTCAGTCGCGATTATGATGTGGCCATCCAGGCGAATGGTGATGTGCGTGTGGTCGAGCATTGGCACGTGGCCTTCTCTGGCGGCCCGTTCACCAGCGCGACCCTGGGCGTGTATACCGCGCACACCTCAGGCATCGAATTTGGCCACGTCGTCAATGCGACCACTAACTCGGAGCACGTGGTCGATGTGCATGATCGCAACGGAAGCCTGGTGAGTCAGATCTCGTGGACCTTCGACTCGGTGAGTGACGCGACCCGCAAGTTCGACATTCCCTACACGCTCCATGGCGCAGTCGCCTTCAATGATCAGGCGGCCTGGTTCGACTGGCACTTCCTCGACGGCCCCAAGCGCTCGGCCATCCCGGTGACTAGCGTGCGCATCACGGTCTCCCCTCCGGTGAGCGGCGCGTTCACCATTCAGACGCACTATCCCGACAATGCCGCGCTGACGAGCCAGACCCAGGCGAACGGCGCCACCGCGACGGTGACCGGCCAGAGCATCAGCTCGGGGCAGAGTCTGGAGATGCTCGTCACGTTCCCGCGCGCCAGCCTCGACGGGGCGGCGCAGAAGCCACGCTGGCAAGGCGCTCAGCCGCCGGCGCTGCCGACAGCGCTGGGTGACGACACGGTCCCTGCCCTCCCGGCAAAATCCGATCCGCTGGCGAGATTCCTCAATATCGAGTGGATCGTGCTCGGCGTGGGGATCCTAATCGTCCTCATCCTGGGGCTTGTCGTGTGGCGACAGGTGCGCAAGCTGCGTCATAGCAGTGGGCTTGAGCATCTGGAGGACGAGGAATCCGCCGACGAGTCGCAAGTCTCCCAGGAGCTGCCGGCAATCAATTATGACTTCCAGGAGCTCAAGCTGCCCCCACGCGATGTGCCCCCGACGGTCGATGGCTTTGACTTTTCCTATCTCGCGAAGTCACGCTTTTCACAGATGCCGTCGCACTCTGATAGCGGAGACAGTGGCACGAGCGCGGTAGAAGATAGCCACCCGAACTAAGCACGCCGTCAACCCGTGGCGGCAAAGGAGCTGCTATGGCGCATACCACCGCTGGGCCGGTCACCGGGATGGTTGGCCCTGACGGCGCACTCACCGCGGAGGGCGAGCGGGCCGCCGGTGTCACGACACAGACCCTGCGTCGCCTCTATGAGCTCCTGGTGCTCTGCCGCCGTCTCGACCAGGAAGGTCTGCATTTGCAGCGGCAGGGCGAGCTCGGGCTATGGGGACCCATCGCCGGGCACGAGGCGGTCCAGGTGGGCGCGGCGCTGGCGATGGCACCAACCGACTGGATCGTCCCCTATTATCGTGACTACGGGATGGCCGTCACGCGCGGCATTGATCCTGCCGTGGCGATGACCTGGTTTCGTGGCCTGACACACGGCGCGTGGAAGCCACGTGACCAGCGCTTTGGCCCACTCATCATCTCGGTGGGCTCGCAGATGCCCCATGCCGCCGGACTTGCCCTTGGCTGCAAGCTCGACAAGGAAGCGACGGCAGTGCTGGTGAGCTCTGGCGAAGGTGCCACCTCGACCGGCGACTGGCACGAGACCATGAATTACGCGGGCGTATTCCAGCTGCCACTGGTCATCCTGTGTGAGAACAATCAGTGGGCCATTTCAGTGCCGATGCGCAAGCAGGTGGCGGGCCGGATCGCCGACCGCGCCGCGGGCTATGGCTTCCCTGGGGTGCGCATAGACGGCACTGATGTGCTCACGGTCTATGCGATGGTGCGCGCCGCTGCCGAACGTGCCCGCGCGGGAGACGGCCCAATGCTCATCGAATCCATGAGCTATCGCTTCCTGGCGCACACGACCTCGGACGATCCCACGCGCTATCGCACTGAGGAGGAGGCTGAGGAGTGGAAGCGGTGCGATCCGGTGCTGCGGGCAGAGCAGCGCCTCAAGGCGAGAAACGCCTTCGACGAGGCCTACGCCCAGGCGACACGAGACGCCGCCGAAGGAGCCGCACTGCGGATGCGCAGCGACCTGCTCGCAGCGCAGGCGGATCACCCGGGCGCCATCTTTGACCATGTCTTCAAGAATCCGCCCGCCGCCCACCTGCGTGAGCGCGATGTGTTCCTTGCGGATATCGAGCCGGGAGGCGAATAGCATGGCGCAGATCACCCTCGGCAAGGCGCTCAATCTGGCGCTGCATGACAGCCTGGCCAGCGACCCACGGGTGCTGGTCTACGGCGAAGATGTTGGCAAGCTCGGCGGCGTCTTTCGCGTGACTGACGGCCTGCAGGCCACATTCGGCGAAGACCGCGTTTTCGACACACCTCTAGCGGAATCAGCCATCGCCGGCATCGCCGTGGGGCTGGCCCTCAAGGGATTCAAGCCTGTGGCCGAGATGCAATTCGACGCGTTCTCCTATCCCGCATTCAATCAGGTGACCAGCAACATCGCCAAATATACCTCGCGCACTCAGGGCGACAGCACCATGCCGGTGGTCATCCGCATCCCCTATGGGGGCAAGATCGGCGCGGTAGAGCACCACTCCGAGAGCCCTGAGACCTATTACGTCCACACGGCCGGGCTCAAAGTCGTCACGCCATCTACCCCGGCCGATGCCTACGCCCTGCTCACGGCGGCCATCGCGGACCCGGACCCGGTCATCTTCCTGGAGCCCAAAGCGCGTTATCAGGCGCGTG
>DASWAC010000601.1:0-3859 GCA_036391335.1 Ktedonobacterales bacterium | reverse complement strand
CCGGGTCTACGTGACACGCCTCATCCCCGACGCGGGTTTGAATCTGGTGCGCGAGTTCTGCGATGCGACGGTCTGGGAGGACGAGCTCCCCCCGTCACGTGACATCATCCTGCGCGAGACGCGGGACGCCGACGGACTCCTCAGCTTGCTCACCGACAAGGTGGACGCCGAGCTGATGGACGCCTGTCCCAAGCTGCGCGTCGTCAGCAACATGGCCGTCGGCTTCGACAACTTCGACGTGCCCATCGCCACCGAGCGTGGTGTGCTGATGGGCAACACGCCTGGGGTGCTCACCGAGACCACCGCCGACTTCGCCTTCACGCTGCTCATGGCGGCGGCGCGGCGCGTCAGCGAAGGGGTGGACTACGTGCGTGAGGGCAAGTGGCGCACCTGGGGACCGATGCTGCTGATGGGCCAGGACGTGCACCATGCCACGCTCGGGCTGATCGGCCTGGGGCGCATCGGTGTCGAGATGGCCAAGCGCGCGCGTGGCTTTGATATGCACGTCGTCTATTATGACGTCTTCCGTCGTGAGGACCTCGAAGCCGTCCACGGCCTGACCTATCTCGAGCTTGACGACCTGCTGGCCCACGCCGACTTCGTCAGCATCCACACGCCACTCACGCCCGAGACACATCACCTGATGAATCACGAGCGCCTCTCGCGGATGAAGAAGAGCGCCATCCTCATCAACACCGCGCGTGGCCCAGTAATCGAGACCGGCGCACTGGTGGCGGCTCTGGGCGACGGAACCATCGCGGGCGCGGCGCTCGACGTGACCGATCCCGAGCCGCTGCCGGCGGACCACCCCCTCGTGGGTCTGCCCAACTGCCTGGTGGTGCCGCATATCGCCAGCGCCAGCGCCGCCACGCGGGGGAAGATGGCCGAGATCGCCGCGCGCAACCTGCTGGCCGGGCTCAACGGTGAGCCCCTTCCCGCTGGCCTGAACAATGACGCCCTGGGCAAGGGCAGATCAACCCTGCCACGTGACTGGTAACCTGACTCACCGACATTACCCTGGAGGATACTTCCCGTGAAGCTCGCGTCTCGTATGGACCTTCTCGGCACCGAGACCGCATTTGAAGTGCTCGCCCGTGCCCGCGCCCTGGAGGCGCAAGGCCGCTCGATCGTCCATCTGGAGATCGGCGAGCCCGATTTCACCACCCCTGAGCACATCATCGAGGCAGGCTGCAAGGCGCTGCGAGATGGACACACGCACTACACACCCGCGCCCGGCATCCCAGAGCTGCGCGAGGCCATCGCGGCGGATAGCAGCGCGCGGCGCGGCGTGGGCCACACCGCCAGTGAGGTCGTCGTCACACCGGGTGGGAAGCCCATCATGTTCTATGCGCTGCTGGCGCTGGTCGAGCAGGGCGACGAGGTGCTCTACCCCAATCCCGGCTTCCCCATCTATGAGTCCATGATCAACTTCGTGGGCGGGCATGCCGTGCCTGTGCCGATCGAGGAGGAGCGCGGCTTTTCCATTGATGTGGAGAAGATGTGCGCCGCCATCGGCCCGCAGACGAAGCTGGTCATCATCAACAGCCCGCACAACCCTACCGGAGGCGCCCTCGCGCGGCACGAGATCGAGGCCATCGCGGAAGCGGTGCTGGCCCAGCCGGGCACGATCGTGCTCTCAGACGAGATCTATGGGCGGATGCTCTATGATGGTGAGCACTTCAGCATCGCCTCGGTCCCCGGCATGAAAGAGCGCACCATCATCCTCGACGGCTTTTCGAAGATCTATGCCATGACGGGCTGGCGCCTGGGCTATGGCCTGATGCCCACCGAGCTGGTGGCGCCGATCACGCAGCTCTTGATCAACTCAAACTCGTGCACCAATGCCGCCACCCAATACGCCGGCGTCGCCGCCCTCACTGGCCCGCAAGAGCCCGCCGAGGCGATGGTGCGCGAGTTCGCCAGGCGGCGCGAGGTGATCGTGCGGCTGCTCAACGGCCTGCCAGACGTGACCTGCCGCATGCCCGCCGGGGCGTTCTATGCCTTCCCCAACATCACTGCCACGGGCCTGACCTCGCGCGAGCTGGCTGCCCTGCTGCTGGATGACGCCGGGGTCGCAGCGCTGGCGGGAACCGCCTTTGGCAAATATGGCGAGGGCTATCTGCGTTTCAGCTATGCGAACTCCATCGAGCAGATCGAGGAGGCCATGACCCGCATGGGCAACACGCTGGAGCGCCGGGCCGCCGCCAAGGCGTAGACTTCCCGCCAAAAACCGACACGAGACACCGAGGCCGCATGAGACATTGCGGCCTTGCTGTTGCCACGAGCGGCGCGGCGATGTACTATAGCGCCACAGTTGACCGGGCGGGCCGCCTCGGCGTGCTCTGGGCTGCGAGAAAGAGGAGGAGCGGCGTCCACGAGGGACCGTCGCGTGTGCTCATGACCATTACCGACCATCAGGCGATCGAGCGCGGCTCCGCGCTGCTCTCGTGTCCGCGATGCGGCGACCTGCTGGCCAGCGTGGCGGTGAACCCCTCTGGTGAGATGATCGGCTGTGAGGCCTGCGCCATCTCGCTGGGCCTGGCCGCCGAGATCATGAGCCTGCGCGAGTGGGAGAGCACGGACCTCGCCCTCGGCGCGCTGCGTGAGTTTGGCCTCACGGACGCCAGCGTCACCCGGCCCGCGCCCGACACCACGCCGCGTCTCCACTATTGGCTCGCCAGCAGCGGCGGCCACCACTATTACCTCCGCCGCTTCCACGACTGGTTCCCCGACACCGCCGTCGTCTGGATGCACAGCGTGATGGGCCATCTCGCCGATCGCGGGTTGCCCGTGCCGCACTGCGCACCAAGTGTCAGCGGCCAGAGCTTCGCGCGGCATGCGGGCGCCGCGTGGGCGCTCTATCGCGCAGTCGAGGGCCACACCGCCAACGAGCGCGAGTGGATGTGGGGCCGTCCGCGGGCGGCAGAGACGCTGGCGCAGCTGCACACCGCCCTGGAAGGCTTCACGCCGCAGGGTGAGCCCTTCGACCTGTGGGGCGCCTGGACCCTCGACACCGTGGACCGCGTGCTGGCGAGCTGGGAGCCCATGCCCGAGCTGCCCGATGATCTGCTGGCCTACGTGCGGCACCGGCTGGCCACCCACTTCTTTGCCGGCCCCGGCGCTGAGTTGCCGCATGGCATCGTGCATGGCGACCTGACACCGGGCAACCTGCTCTGGCGCGGCGAGGCGAACGGCCTGAGCATCGCTGGCATCCTCGACTTCGAGCGCGCCCACCACGACACCGCGCTGATGGATTTCGCCTGGGGGCTGGGCGACCGACGGCCACCGCTGCTGCGCGCGACGGTCGCGGCCTATGCCCGGCACCGTCCGCTGAGCGCGCCAGAGCGCGAGGCAATGCCCGAGGCAATGCTGCTGGGCACGCTGATGGCGCTGGATATGCAGCTGAGCTATTATCACGACCTGCGTGAGGCCACCCGCCTCGCCCGCGAGCTGGCCTTCACCGCCCGCGACCTGGAGGGCCTGCGCCGCGCCGTCTCACTACGTGGCTAGCGTGCCGGCTCATTCTTCGGCATCCGTGGGCGGCTGGCGAGTCGAGGCCACCAGCGTCCCCATCTCTCGGCGGATGCATGCCTTGAGCGCACGATCCTCCGCACGCAGGACCGCAATGGCGCGCTCGAACATCGTGAGCGACGCCTCACGCTGGCCCAGGGCATTCAGCTCGCGAGCTGCCTGCGCGAGCGCATAGGACATGGCAAAGGGATCGCCCAGTCGCCTGGCCTCGACCGCGACGCGCCGCATCTCATACACCACGCGCTGGTGCGCATCACCACGGAGCATCTCGAGCCGGCGCCGCCAGATGATCGGGATGAGCTGCAAGCTCACCTTTGGGGCGCCAATC
>DASWAC010000600.1:0-2379 GCA_036391335.1 Ktedonobacterales bacterium | reverse complement strand
CGCCGCGGCCAGCGACGACCAGCGCACCCCCTTTGGCAGCGCACGAAACCGCTGTGCCAGCAGCATCGGCATGGCCGCCACTGTGCCTTTGCGACGACGTGACGCGGAAGATCTGCCAGAGACGCCAAGCGACGCGCTCGGGCCGGTCCCATCGTCGTATGCCACGGGCCAGGCAGGCAGCGGCTCACCACCCCATACCTCCAGCGGGACCGGTCGCAGATAGGGGGCCAGCGCATCGAGATCGTCCAGGATCTCGCCGACACCGTCGAGCGCCGCGACGATGCGCGGATGGCTGAACGCTTGCTCCAGGGTGATGCCGCTGCGTGGATCCGGCGGACCACCTCGCAGCGTGCGCGAGGCATCTATGAGGGCGCGTGTCACCTTATAGAGTACTGCGACCTCTTCGTTGAACCGGTCCAGCTCGCTCCGGTCACCACGCAGCCAGGTCGCTCCCTGGGTGGTCGCGAATTCGGTAAGTCGCGCCACAAAGGCGCCGACGGTGATATTTGGCAGCGCAGGCACGATCCCGTTGAGATATGCCTTCTGCGAGCGCCAGTCGCGACTCGGCAGCCCAATCGTGATGAGCGAATCGCTGAGTCGAGAGGCTGCCTCGGAAAGGTCTCTGACGTGGCTTGCCGCCTCACGCATCACGCCAGGGGTATCCCCCAGCGCCTCATAGCCGTGTGGCAAGGGTGGTAGGCCGTTGTCCATGAGTGTGTCACCTCCAGCTTCGCCACCCCATTGTACCGGTCTTGCCAAGCATGCAACAGCCGCGTAGGAGTGTCGCGTTGGTTGGGCGGAAGGAGGCGATTGGCAGGGCCTGGCGGCACCGAGCGCGCCTCACATCGGCCCGGCGCTTTGACGCTCAGCGTCACCGGATGCTACAATCATTTCCGACTAGATAAGTCGGAATAAGGCAGGTGTGGCGATGTTACGTGTATCCACGCGAGGCGAGTATGGGGTGCGCCTGATGGTGGACCTCGCGCGCCACTATGGCGCACGGCCTCGCTCTCTCACAGAGATCAGCCAGGCGGAAGGGCTCCAGCTCAAGATTCAATATCTCGAGCAGCTCGTGCGCAGCTTGCGTGAGGCCGGGCTCGTCGAGTCCACTCGCGGCGCGCACGGCGGCTATCGACTGAGCCGCACGCCCCAAGACATCCACATGGGTGAGGTCGTCCGGGCGCTCGAAGGACCCATTGCCCCGATGATCTGCGCCACCGAAGGCGAGATGGAGATCATTTGCGACCGGCTCGACGGGTGCAGCACACGCTATCTGTGGACCCGTGTCCGCGACGCCATCAGCGACGTGCTCGACTCCCTCTCGCTGGCCGATGTCCTCCACGAGGAAGACCGCCGCGCCGCCGCGGTCCATGGCACGCCACTCATCCAGCTCGTGCCGCGCACGCGCACGGTCGGTGGCCACTAGATTGATCGAAGTTCGAGAGAAGGGTTGAGCATTAGCAGATGGCAATTGAGTTAGAAATCCGCGACCTGCATGCGCGCATCGAGGATAAAGAGATCCTGCGCGGCGTCAATCTGACGGTAACGCAGGGGCAGACCCATGCGCTGATGGGTCCGAACGGCTCAGGCAAGAGCACGCTCGCCAATGTCATCATGGGGCATCCCAAATATGTGGTGACTCAGGGCGACATTCTTTACAAGGGACACAGCATTATTGGGCTTTCCGCCGACAAGCGCGCTCGCATGGGCCTCTTCCTCGCCTTCCAATATCCCTCCGCCGTTCCCGGCGTGACCGTGGCCAACTTCCTGCGTCGCGCCGTCGAGGCCCGTCGCGAGGGCTATGACCCGGCGAATCCGGATATCGCGACCGGTGAGGCGCCTAAGAAGAAGGGCATGCCACCCGCCGAGTTCCGCAAGATGCTCAACGAGAAGATGAAGCTGCTCAAGGTAGACAACACCTTCATTGGCCGCTACATTAATGAGGGCTTCTCCGGCGGTGAGAAGAAGCGCGCCGAGATCCTCCAGATGGCGATGCTGCAACCCGAGATGGCCGTGCTCGACGAGACGGACTCGGGCCTGGATATTGATGCGCTGCGCATCGTCTCAGAGGGCGTGAACGCGCTGCGTGGCCCCGGCCTGGGCGTGCTGCTCATCACGCACTACACCCGCATCCTGAACTACATCCATCCCGATATGGTGCATGTGATGTTCCAGGGGCGCATCATCTCGTCGGGTGGCGCAGATCTGGCAAACCAGCTCGAAGAGAAGGGCTACGACTGGCTCACCGGCGGCGACGAGGGTGAGGCCGCCACGAAATAGGCAGCGCGAGCGGACGCGCTCACGACCATCCCGCGACTGCACCACGGCGAAGCGTCACGCGGGGTGGTCGGCCATGAATAGGTCAGTGCGAAATGAGGC
>DASWAC010000599.1:0-6484 GCA_036391335.1 Ktedonobacterales bacterium | reverse complement strand
TGGAAGGTCTCGCTCACGTCCGGACGCACCTGATCCAGCGCGTAGCGCACCGCCTCCGCCTGGGCGATATTCTGAGCCACCGATTCGCGCACCTCGTTGCGCGAGTAATACGTGGCGAGGTTCAGCCCATAGCGGCGCCCGAGCTGCTCCAGGTCACCTTGACGGAATGGCTTTAGCAGCTCGTCGAGCGGCTGGCCCGATCGATCAGCGCCGCTCACGTAGAGCTCGCGCCCGGTGGCATAGAGGCCGGTGGCCAGCTCGGTGGGCACATAGACGATCTCGCACTCCACGATCTCAGCCTGCGGATTGCGTGGCGCGATGTAGCCGTAAAACGTCGCTCGTTGGCCCACGAGCTCGCCGCCCTGCAGCTTCGCGGGCTCGCGCAGCACCAGATGCGCCTCCACCAGCCGCTTCAGCGCCTTGCTAACGACTGCGGGCGAGAGCTTCGTGCGGTCAGGCAGGCCCTCGATGGTAATCCAGTTACGCGCGGATGGGCCCACGATCGCATAAAGCACCTGACGTTCCGCTGGGCTGAGGCGATCCCACACGAACCTGGCCGCAATCTGGTCGCGCATAGCGCGCTCTAGCTTGAGGCGAGTGTCCGCGGTGAGCGCCACGGGAGGCTCGATGCCCCACCACAGCGCCAAGGATCGTAGAACGGAGAGTGGCTCGGTCGCCAGTGAACGTGCGAGTGTCAGCATGCTGAGATGCCTCCAACGATACCAGAACGGCAGGGATATGGGACCGTGATCTAGGCAGATCTCGGCCTAGGGTCCGCAGGGGGGCCTTACCGTTCATGTCAGAACCTCGTGAAGTGAGAAGCTATACGGGATAACGGGTTAGAGTGGTTGCCTGCCTCTCGCTACTGAGAAGGCCCCTGGAGGCACTCCCCCCCTTGCGACTGGCTGGCGCACTTACTGGGCTTCGCTCGCGGCGCGCTCGACCGCCTGAATGACCTCGCGGGTCACCTGAGACGGGGTGGAGGCTCCGCTGGTGATGGCCACCGTCTTGACGCCCTGGAGCGCGCTGAGGTCTAGGTCTGCCACGGAATCCAGGCGGATCGCGTGGCTGCCGGCGAGCTCTTCGGCGACCTGCACCAGGCGGTTGGTGTTGTTGCTGCGACTGTCACCAACCACAAGGGTGAGTTCGGCGCCTCTGGCCATGCTGGCGACGGCCTCTTGCCGCACCTGGGTGGCGTGGCAGATCTCATTGTGCACCTCGATGCCAGGAAACTCCTGACCGAGGCGCCTGATAAGGCTCGCCGTATCCCACTGGCTCAGGGTCGTCTGCGTGGTTACCGCCAGATGGGCTGCAGTGCGGAACCTCTGTGGAATGGAGGGAATATCCGCTTCCGTCTCGACCAAAAAGACGCTGTCCGGCGCTTCGCCGATCACGCCTTCGGGCTCCGGGTGCCCGCGCTTGCCAATGTAGAGGACCAAGTAGCCCTGGCCCACCAGGTGGTTCACCAGGTCGTGCGTGCGTGTCACATCAGGACATGTCGCATCAATCACATGGAGGCCACGGGCCGCCGCACGTGCGCGGACATCGGGCGAGACCCCATGCGCTGTAAAGATCACCGTGCCCTCGGTGACCTGCTCGAGGATACTTACCCGGTCTGGGCCGTCGAGCGTGGTGATGCCTAGCTTGGTCAGCTCTTCGACCGCAAAGGTGTTATGTACAATCAGGCCGATAATGTAGATCGGCCGCTGAGTCGCCGGATCACGGGCCGCCCTGCGTGCGGCCTCCATGGCGCCAACCACGCCATAGCAATAGCCACGTGGCGTCACCTTGACAACCTTCATGAAGCGATTCCCTTTCGCTGTCTGCCTCGACAGGCGGCAGTTCGGTTCCTGTCTCGTCGTCCGGCGCGTCTTCTCGCCGTCTCCGAACCCGACGCATTCCTAGCGTCAGGACAGCGTGAGCATCCTCGCTCTCGTGCACAAGGCGCGCGTGGTGCGCTTGTAACGATGATGACACCACTCTGAGTGCATCCGGTGAGTGGCTGGAACATGCGCACGAGAGTGCTTCACGGGGTCAGGCTCCCTTTCATTGAGGCGGTGGGCGCACCGTCCATGTTGCGCGCCCCCTGACATGTGCCTTGTGTCTATCGTATCATAGCCCGCACCACCTCTGCCCACCGTATGGCCCATCCAGAACACGGTATAATCCGGACATAAGCCTCACGAGCGCATGAGATGGTTCATGCTAGGCCAAGTATAGCACAAGCGAAGCGTGTTACGTCGAGCAGTAGCTCGCCAACATCGAAATCACCTGGGGTGACGGCAAATTTTGCTTGCATGTGGAAGAGAGCCGCGACATGATCGTTGATGCGCACACTCACATCTTTCCTCCGGAGATCGTGACACAGCGTGAGCGCTTTCTCACCCACGACTCCTGGTTCGCCGAGCTCTATAGCAGCCCGCGTGCGAAGCTGGCCACCGCGGATGACTTGATCGAGGCGATGGACCTCAACGGCATTGATCTCGCGATAGCCTGCTCGTTTGGCTGGCGCGACCACGGGCTGATCGTGATGTGCAATGACTACATGATCGAGTCGGTCCGGGCGAACCCGACGCGACTGGTCGGGCTGGCGGGGATGCTGCCGCAGGCCGGTGGGCGTGCCGCGGACGAGGTGGCGCGCTGCGCGGCAGCGGGGCTGGCGGGCATCGGCGAGCTCATGCCGCATGGTCAAGGCTATCGCTTGGGCGACACGCGGCTGCTGGCCCCGGTGATGGCGGCCGTCGCTGCACTCGATCTCATCGTGCTGGCCCACGCCAGCGAGCCGGTGGGGCACACTTATCTCGGCAAAGGCGATGTCGCCGCCGGCGATCTCTACGCGTTTATCCGGGCCTGGCCGCAGGTGCGCACCATCGCGGCCCACTGGGGTGGTGGCTTCCCGTTCTTCGAGCTGATGCCCGAGGTGCGCGCGGCGGCGGCGAACCTGTGGTACGACACGGCAGCCTCACCCTATCTCTATTTGCCAGAGATCTTTACCCATGTGGTCGAGATCACCGGCGGCGAGCGCATTCTTTGGGCGACCGACTTTCCGTTGCTGGGCCATCAGCGCGTGCTGGACCACCTGCGTGCCTCGGGCCTGGATGAGGTGATGCTCGCCCGTGTGCTAGGCGGCAATGCGGCGGCGATGCTGCGCCTGGGCGACGGCTAGGCGCATGCCGGTTGGCCGTGGATGTCGTCATGCTCTGCCTGCCATGATATGCTGCAATGGGCATGCGACTGGCTCGCCAGAGCGTGAGCCGAGCGCAACGAAAGAAGCTCGGAAGGAGCCAGAAGATAGCGATGCGGCGAGAGTATGCGGTCTTGGGCGCGGGTGCGCTCGGGTTAGTGACGGCGCTGCGGCTGCTCGCACGCGGGCACGCGGTCACTGTCTATGAGCGAGAGCCCCTGCCGGGCGGCCTCGCGGCGGGCTTCCCCGTCGGCACACCGGTCACCGGACCGCTCGCGGGCCAGCAGGTATGGCTCGACAAGTTCTACCACCACATCTTCACCAGCGACACCGAGGTCATCCGCTTGATCCAAGAGCTTGGCCTCGGCAGTGACTTGCTGTGGCGGCGCCCACGCACCGTTACCCTGGTGGGCGGTCATGTTCGCCAGCTCGACTCGCCGATGACAGTGCTCCAGTTCGATGCGCTCCCCGTCATTGACCGCCTCCGGCTGGCGAGCGCGCTGGCCATCCTCAAGCTGCTTCCCTCGCCAGGCCCACTCGAAGGGCTGACCGCCGCGTCATGGCTGCGCGCGGTGATGGGCACGAAGGCCTATTCGACCGTATTCGAGCCGCTGCTCAAGGGAAAGTTTGGCGCGCTGGCTGGCGAGATCGCGCTCCCCTGGTTCTGGGGGAGGATTCACGACCGCACGACGGCGCTGGGGTACATGCGAGGCGGCTTCCAGCGGCTCTACGATGCGCTCGAGGCGCGTATCCGCGAGATGGGCGGCGAGATCCAGCTGGCGACGCAGGTGCAGGGCATCGCGCCGGTGGCCGGTGGCGTCGAGGTGAGTGTGGCGCCGGTTGGCCAGCCAGGCCTGGGCCATCCACGACGCTTCGACCGCGTCGTCTCGACACTGGCGGTGCGGCTCACCAGTCAGCTCACGCCCGCGCTGCCCGCCGAGTGGAAGGCGCGCTATGAGTGGGGTCGCGCCTATGGCGCCCACTGCGTCATCCTCGCGCTCGACCGACCGCTGACAGACTCCTATTGGATGAACATCAACGATCCTGGCTATCCATTCATGGTGCTGGTCGAGCATACGAATTACATGCCGCTCGAAGACTATGGCGGGAAGCATCTGGTGTACCTGGGCAACTATCGTCCCATGGATGATCCCATCTTCAGGATGGATAAAGCCGCGATCCTGGCCGGATTCTTGCCGCACCTTGCCCGCGTCAACCCCGCCTTTGATCCTTCATGGGTCACCGAGACCTGGGCATTCGCGGCGCCGTGGGCACAGCCCATCGTCACGACGGACTATAAGGAGCACATCCCACCGTTCGCGACACCTATCCCTGGGCTCTATGTGGCCAGCATGTTCCAGGTCTATCCGCATGATCGCGGGCAAAACTATTCTGTCGAGCTGGCGGAGCGCCTCGTGCGCGAGATCGAGCCGGCATGACTGTGTGGAGAGGATATACTCGTGGTGGGCGGCTTGGCACTATGGCAAATGAGGCTGGCGCAAGCGGCGCTGGCGCTCTCGGGGATCGTTGGGGTCTATTTCCTGGCGCAGGTGCTCTTTACGCGTGAGGCCTGCTATGGTGTTGCGGCCATCAATAATCCCTGCGAATCGCTGACGGCGGGCTCATTCATCCGGCTCATCTTCGTGGTGGGCATCATGGCACTGCTCTTCGCCGGGGCCTGGGGCTCGGCACGAGCCCAGCAGACCACGCCCATCGCCGATAACCGCTTCACATTCCTGATGAGCATGATCTTTTGCACCGTGATCCTGGTGGGTGTTACCCTCTCGGCCTTGGGCGGTCCTGGCTTCTACTATCTTCCTGCCACCCTGGCGCTGGTGGTCGCTACCATCCTGGGCGGCGTTGACTTGTGGCAGCGCGAGCGGACCCAACACGCCAAATAGGTCCGCCCGTGGCCACGGTGTGGCATCTCTTGTGGCAATAATGTCCGGATGCTATCCTGGCTATGCGTGCGGCGAGAGGTGCGGCGTTGCGATACACTGCCAGGTGTTACGAGGGCCAAATCGAGCGGCGAGCACAGCGCTACGGGAAGGACAATCATTCTATGAGCTCTGACAATGATCCAAAGGGCGCGGGGCCCATGCAGCCCGACGAGCAGGAATCCTCTGAGGAGTCTGCCGCGCCGCCCGCGAGCGCTCGCCCCATCAGCCACATGACCGGCCTGCCCATCATTCTGCCGTCGCCACCTGGCGACCTCGATGCCCTGCCAGTGGTGCCCGTGCACGGCGCGACCGAGGCCAGCGAGGCAGCCAGCGCTGCTGCCCCGATGGATGAAGCGGTGTCAGAGGCCGTAGCAGAGGATGAGCAGCCAACGGCGAAATCGGCCGCTTTGCGTGCCGCCTCCATCGAGACGCCTGTGCCTGAGGCGACCGAGCCTGTCGCCACCGCCAGCGAGCCGGTCATGGCAGCCACTACACCTGTCGCCGAAGCCGCCGAGGAGATTGCCTCGAGTGCGCCGGTGGACGAGAATGCGCCGCAGGAGCCGGCAGTGGCGGAGGCCACGCCACCCGAGCCCGCCGAAGCCATGGCTGAGGAAGCCACCGCGCCAGAGCCCGAGCCTATGCCCGCCGTGCCAGCAGCCATGACTGCCACCGGCGAGATTCCTGCTGAGAGTGAGGCTGCGCAGGCAGACACGCCTGCCACCGCATCTGCCGCCATGGCTGTGCCCGAGCTTACCGCCGCGCCAGAATCATTGCTGCTCAGCGAGCCTGCCGCGCCGGAATACGCTGAGGCGTTGGCACGTGGCGTCACAGTGGGCACGCCATCCATGCCGCCGATCAGGGCGCCCGAGCCAGAAGCCGAGGAAAGCACGGCTGGCGAAGCCCCTCAGGCAGAGGTAGATGCCTCCTCACTGCATGCCACGGATGAGGCGCTTGCCGCGACCCCCGAGAGCGCTGACACCGGCAGCGTGACGCCCGAGGCCACCACCGCGATCGAGTCTGAAGCTGCCGAGCCCGCCGCGACGACCTATCCGACCCCGCTCATTGCTGAGGAGACGATTCCGGTATTCGGTGGGCCAGCGCCCAGTAATGGGACCTCGCCCGTCGCGGATGAGGCTGCGTATGCGGAGGCTGCGCATCCGACGCTGCCCCCGCTGGAAGACGCTGCCGAGCCGGTCAGCGCTGCTGGCTCCGCCGAGCCTGCCGAGGTGCCACCAGCCGAAGCGGCCCCACAGGCCGCGGCCGAGGCAGAGCTCGCGCCGGCTGAATCACCAGCAGCGGCGACCGCGCCAATAGAAGCCATCACCACTGCGCCGCAGCCTGAGGAGACGGCGCCACTTCC
>DASWAC010000598.1:0-4602 GCA_036391335.1 Ktedonobacterales bacterium | reverse complement strand
GTGCGCAGATGTCATAGCTGTTGATCGTTCCGGAGACGGGGGTAAAACTGTCAATCTTCACCCTGGCGTCGTCCACCTGCTGAGGTGCCGTGAAGGAGACGTTGCACACGTCCAGTAGAAAGCCAGCACTGAGAGAAGGGTTCACACGGGGATAAGGAAAGGTGTCAATATTGGTCGTGGTCGCATCCAGCGGCTTGAGCAGCAGATCACTGCTCAGCAACACTGAGCCACCAAAGATATTGACGGGTGTAATGCTGATCAAGAAAGCGCCAAACCGTATCGCTGGGTCTTCACCTATCATGTGACACGCGGGATTCGCCGGCGCGGTAGCCGTGGCTGTGGGCGTGGCTGGGGTGGCTGTAACGACTGCTTGAGGCGTGGATGATCCACATCCGGTGAGGGCAGCGAATGCGAGTAGCGACAGCGCAGCAAGACCAGCAGCGATACGCATGGGAACCTCTTTCGTGTCTGGACTCTAGAAACCAGTGGATAAATGAGGGGCCGGGCCAAATTGGAAGCACAGCAAGTATGCTATGAGATGGGTTGACTGTCACCCTGCTCCCCATGAATGCCCGCGCCAACGTCTTCCATGCGCTATCATCTGAGGCGAGGGTGGCTCGTCCTGGCAGGGAGGCTGCGTGTGGCCCGCATCGTCATCTCCACATTTGGCTCGACTGGAGATATCAATCCATTTCTCGCGGCAGGTCTGGGTCTGCGCGCTCGCGGGCACGATGTCGTCTTCTGTGTTGAATCCGGCTTCCAGGCCACGGCGGAGCGCCTCGGCTTCGCCACGAGCCCGCTCACCGGCGACGCGATCGGCGTGCTGGCACGCTATGGCGGGAGCCTCTATCGCAGGGCTACGCCGCTGGCCTCGCTCAGGCTGCTCGTCGAGCGCTACATCGTGCCGACGCTGCGCCCGCGCATCGCCGAGCTGCGGGCCGCCTGCGCGGGCGCCGACGCGCTGGTCACCTCGCCCACACAGATCGCGGCATCCTTCGTGCACGACCTCGACCAGGTGCCTTACGTGTCTGTCACCCTCCAGCCGGTGACCCTTCCCTCGGCTGAGATGGAGCCCCAGCCGACGCCATTCCCTGCGCCGCGCGCGCTGCGTGGGCTAGCGAACCGCGCCTCATGGATGGTGGGCGGGCTGGCGATTCGTCCGATGACCGACCCGCCGATCAACGCCATTCGCGCCGACTATGGCCTGCCCCCACGGCGCAACTGGATGTGGGACGGCAATATCTCAGAAAAGTGGGCCGCCCTGGCCGTCTCGCGCGCCTTCATCCAGCCGGCCTCAGATTGGCCGCCACAGGTGCGCACGATCGGCTTCCTCTTCCATGATGACGATGAGCACTGGGCAGAGCCGCCCGCGCTGCGCGAGCTCTTCGAGGGCGGGAAGCCGGTCGTGGCGCTCTCATCGGGCTCGATGTCCGCCGAGATTGCCGAGTTCGCCGCCTTCTATCGTGAAGGCATTGCGGGAATTCACGCGGTGGGGGCCCGCGCCCTGGTCATTGGCGCACCAGCAGACGCGCTGCCCGCGACAGGCGACCCCGACACGCTCGCGCTTCCGTTCGCGCCGTTCTCCGCGATCTATCCGCAGTGCGCCGCGGTGATTCACCATGGCGGCTCAGGCACGCTGGCGCAGGCGCTGCGCTCGGGAGTCCCGATGCTGGTGGTGCCGTGGGGCGCGGACCAATTTTTCAATGGAGCGCAGATCGCGCGGCAGGGCGTGGGGCTCTGGCTGCGGCGGTCGCGCTTCACCGCCGATCGTGTGGCGGGTGCGCTGGGCCAGATGCTTGCCGATCCGTCGTTTCACCGGCGCGCCCGCGTCTGCGCGGGCATCATCGCGGGCGAGGACGGCGTGGGCAGCCTGTGCGCTATGGTAGAATCCGCGGCGAGTGGAAAGGTGGCATCTGGTGGCTGATGCGGCAGAGGATGAGGCGCTGACGAGTGTGATCTGGGCGCGACATGTCTTTGTGTGCACCAGCGGGAAGACCTGCCCCACGGTGGATGGTGACGGCCTGGGCGTGCACGCCCGGCTGAAGGCGCTGGTGGCCGAGATGGGCCTGGGTAAGACCGTGCGCGTCAATCACAGCGGCTGCCTGGACCAATGCGGGCATGGCCCGATGGTGGTGGTCTATCCAGAGGCAGTGTGGTACTCCGGGGTGCGTGTCGAGGACTGTGACGAGATCGCCCGCAGTCACCTGCGTGACGGCCAAGCGGTCGAGCGCCTGCGCTATCGGAATCATCCCGGCAAGAATAAGCTGCCACGTGATGCCCACAACCGCCCGATTGGTCGCACCGAGCCCTAAGAAATCCTAGTGCGCATCAATCCACCGCTCGTCTCCTGTATAATGCCCGATGCGGCAACCGCGTGTATGGTGGTGCGCCACACGGCGCGCGACACTCCATCGCACGAGCGGCTGCCCTCGCTCGGCCCCCGTCTCTCGTGGGGAGAGCGGCGCACCCAGATACGCGTGGCGTGCCAGAATGCGTGGCCAACAGTCACCGGCCGCTGAGAAGTGTCCGCGAAAGGAAGCGATAAGCTATGGCTGATGTCAGACCGTTCCCAGGGCTTCGCTTCGCGGCGACCGAGCGTCTCGACGCGCTGGTGACCCCACCCTATGATGTGATCTCACCTGAAGCGCAGGCTCGCTATTACGCGCGTGACCCACACAACATCATCCGGCTGGAGCTCGGGCGTGATGAGCCGGGTGACGATGACCTCGACAACCGCTATAGCCGCGCCGCGGTGACCTTCGCCGAGTGGCGGCGCGATGGCGTGCTGGCGCAGGATGCTCCCTCCCTCTATATCTATGAGCAAGAGTTCAGCGAGGGTGAGAGTCGGGTCACGCGGCTGGGCATCCAGGCACGGGTGCGGCTGCATCCGTGGGCGGATGGGGTTGTGCTGCCACATGAGCGCACGCTGACGAAGGCCAAAAGCGATCGCCTGCACCTGCTAAATGCCTGCGCCGCGAATCTCAGCCCCGTGATGACCCTCTATGATGACTCTGACCACACCCTTGCCACCGCGCTCGCGGCGGCTCGCGACCGCGCCCCGGATGTGAATATCACCGACGAGACGGGTGAGGGGCATCGCCTCTGGCGTGTGGATGATTCGGCCTTCGCGACGCGGGTGGCTGGCTTCTTCGCCGGACGTAAGCTCTACATCGCCGACGGGCACCATCGCTATGAGACCGCGCTCACCTATCGCGATGAGCAAGCCGCCGCGCGCAAGGGACTCGCGGCTGATGACCCGGCAAACTTCGTGCTGATGACTCTCGTTGCGGTGGAAGACCCCGGCCTGGTGGTCTGGCCGACTCACCGGCTGGTGCGTGGTCTCGATGCGGAGGCCCTCACGGCCCTGCGCGCGCGCCTCGACACGCTCGTCACCTGGCGCGCGCTCAGCGGTGACGCTGCCACCACGTGGCTGGCTGCCCTGGCTGCCGAGTCCGCCGCGACGCCTGCGCTGGTGATCGTCACGCGAGATGGCGCCCAGCTCGTCACGCTCACGGAGGCGGGCAAGGCGGCGATGGCGCGCGTGACCATCGAGGGGCAGGCACAGTCTGCCGCGTGGCGCACGCTCGATGTGGCCGTCGCCCAGGAGCTGGTGCTGGGCGAGGGGGCGGGCATCTCGCGCGAGGATATCCGCGATGGCGACCGCGTGAGCTATGCGCGTGACGCTGCCGACGCGGTGCGGGCCGTGCGTGAGCGTGCGGCGGATATGGCTCTGCTGCTGCGGGCGACGCCGCCTGCCGCGCTGCGCGATGTGGCGCTGGCGGGCGACCGCATGCCACAGAAGTCCACCTACTTCTATCCGAAGCTCATCACGGGGTTGGTCATCAACCCGCTGTGGTAGCAAGCCTGAGGACACCGAACGCTATGGGAAGAGTCATCATCGTGGGCGCCGGGCTTGCCGGGCTGACCGCTGGCGTGACGCTGGCGCGCGCGGGACATGAGGTGCGCATCCTCGAAGCGTCGGATGGCGTGGGTGGCCGGGTGCGCACCGACGCGACGGCCGAGGGCTTCCTCCTCGATCGCGGCTTTCAGACGCTGCTCACGGCATACCCCTCGGTGAAGGCGCAGGTGAGCCTGCCAGACCTCAAGCTCAAGTCATTCTCCGGTGTGGTGGTCTCGCGTGATGGCGTATGGCACGACCTGGGCGACCCCATTCGCACGGTGAGTGTGCTCGGCGCGACTGTGGCGAGTCCGCTGCTGAGCCGTGGGGATAAGCTGCACCTCGTGCGCTATCGCTCGCAGGCCACGCATAAGTCCCTGCCGGATATCTTTCGCGCGCCTGGAGCGGACCATTCCGCACTCGATGAGCTGCGCAAGCGCAAATTCGATGAGGCCGGCTTCATCAACAGCTTTGCGCGGCCGTTCTTTGGCGGCCTCTTTCTCGACCGCGACCTGGGCGCGAGCGCCAAGATGCTCACCTTCTACTGGAAGATGCTTGCCACCGGCACGCTTGCCATTCCTGAGCGCGGCATGGGCGCTCTGGGCGTGCAGCTCGCATCACTGCTGCCGGCCAATGTGATCAAGCTGGAAACCCGGGTGGAGGGCGTCGTGCTGGCGGATGATCGGGCGGTGGGCGTGACCCTG
>DASWAC010000597.1:0-3568 GCA_036391335.1 Ktedonobacterales bacterium | reverse complement strand
CGCCTTCATGGCCGGGCATGCGCTGGGATCCACCCTGGTGGGGGCGCTGGGTCTCGATGACGCCGACAGCGTGCCAGAGGTGATCTTGCGCTCACCTGGGCAGGTCGTGCGGGCCTTCTTGCGCGGCTGGTATGACGCCGGCGCATGGATGCACGACGATGGCATCGCGCTTGCCGCGCCCAGCGAGGATGCCGCGGCCACGGCCCAGCTCTTGCTGCTCAATCTCAATGTGCTGGCGCGCCGTGCGGGCTCGCGTCTCGTTGTCCCCTGGGGCGAGGCCGCCGCTTTCATGCGCGAGGTCGGCTTTGGCGTCGCTAGCAAAGCAGTCGCGTGCGGGCTGTGCCTTTCAGTCCATCCGGAGGCCAAGCCACTGCGCCGTGAGGATGAGATCGTGGCCGTCGAGGACGGCGTGGCCGATGTCTATGACATCACGGTTGACGACTCACATCAATACGTCGCGCAGGGCATGCTGCACCACAATAGCTTCTGGCACTCGCGCATCATCCGCGAGCTCGACCTGAGCGACGCCGACCACGCAAACTTCGCGCAGATGCATGCCGGGGTGCTGGCCAGCTCGCGTACGCACATGAATCCCTATCTCGTCGGCTATCGCATTCTGGAGGATATCGAGCGCCGGTGGGACAACCCCACCGAGGAGGAGCGGGTCCGCCTGGGCCGGCAGCCGGGGCAGGGTCGCGCCAAGATCTTCGAGGTGCGCGAGGTGGAAAGCGATCTCTCGCTCATCCGCAACTATCTCACCAAGGAGCTAGTGCACGACCTCGACCTCTATCTCTATGCCAAGAATGACGACGACGAGTGGGTCATCGTCGAGCAAAACTGGGAGAAAGTGCGCGACGGCATCGCGGCCTCGATGACCAACTTTGGCTCGCCCTACATCACCGTCGTTGACGCCAACTTCAACGACACGGGTGAGCTGCTGCTGCGCCACCATTTCGAGGGCCAGGATCTCGATCTGCGCTACGCTGAGAAGACGCTGGAGCACGTCTATTTCATCTGGTCAAAGCCGGTGCACCTGGAGACCACCTATGAGGAGCAAAAGTGGCGCCTGAGCTATGACGGCACAGACCACGACCGGAACCCCATGCCTGACGATGAGGACGACGAGGATGAGGACGACGAGTAGCGCTAGCCGCGAAAGCGATAGCCCACGCCACGCACCGTCTGGATGAGCTGCGGGTTGGCGGGGTCCTCTTCCACCTTCTCACGCAGCCACCGGATGTGCACATCAATGGTTCGCGTGTCACCCTCGTAGTCATAGCCCCAGACATTTTGCAGCAGCCGGTCGCGGGTGAGCACGCTGCCCGCGTTGCGCATGAGATAGACCAGCAAGTCAAAGAGGCGCGCCGCCAGCTGGACTGGCTCGCCATTCCGGGTGACCTCGTGGCGGTCGAGATCAATCTTCAGGCCGCCACCCTCGATGATCTGGTTCTCGGCGCGGGCTGCCTGTCCGGCTGCCTGCCCGCCACGCCGCAGCAGCGCCCGGATGCGCGCGCGCAGCTCGTTCCACGCATAGGGCTTGGCCACATAGTCATCGGCGCCGAGCTCCAACCCGACCACAGTATCAGTCTCGCTGTCGCGCGCCGTCAGCATGAGGATGGCGCAATCCGCTGTCTCTGGGCGGGAGCGGAGCTGGCGGCAGACCTCCAGCCCGTCCAGACGTGGCAGCATGAGGTCGAGCAACACGAGATCAGGCGGATGCTGGCGCGCTTTATCCAGACCCTCTACACCATCGCGCGCTGTCTCGACGGTATAGCCTTCGGAGCGCAGATTATAGGCCAGTGTGTCGCGCAGCGCACCATCATCTTCGACCACCAACAGGCGGCGCTCGGCGGTGGGGCTTGTCACCTGAGATTGCTCCTAATTCAGCTCTTCGAGCTCACCTGTGACCATATAGATGATATCCTCGCAGATATTGGTCACCCGGTCACCGATGCGCTCCAGATCATGCGCCGCAAACAGCAAGCTGGTTGCCTGCTGAGCGACCATCGAGTTTGATGAGAGCAGCGAGGCGAGCTGCGACACGAATGACTTGTAGCGGTGATCAATCTCATCATCTTTCTCGCTGACGGTCCGCGCCTCCTGCACATTGATATCCACAAATGCCTCGATGCCCTGCCGCACCTGCTGGCGCACCAGCGCGCCGATCTCGGTCAGCTGAGTCGTCATGGGCAGCGGCTCATACTGCAGGAGGGTGAGCGCCTGCTTCGCGATGCCGACGCCGTGGTCACCCATGCGCTCCAGCTCATTGATGACCAGCTGCACGGTTACCAGCTCGCGCAGATCGCGTGCGACCGGCGCTTGCAGGGCCATCAGCGCGATGCAGCGACTGCGGATGGAAAGCTGCAGTCCATTGACCTCGCTATCGCTGGCGATGACCTCCTGCGCCAGGGCGCCGTTGCGCTGCGTCAGCGCCTGCACGGCCCGGACGATCTCACTTTCCACGAGAGAGGCCAGCTGGATGACAGCCTCTTCGATCTCACGGAGCTCCTGATGGAAGGTTTGGCGTGCCATGATGGCCCCCTCTCGATAAACTAGGCCGGTCTAGCCGAACCGGCCGGTGATGAAGTCCTCGGTGCGCTTGTCACGCGGGCGCTCGAAGATCTCGCGGGTCGGGCCAAACTCGATCAGGTTTCCCGTCAAGAAGAAGCCGGTATGCTGCGAGACACGGGCCGCTTGTTGCAGATTATGCGTCACGATGACGATGGTGTAATTCCTCTTGAGCGCCTCGATCAGCTCTTCGATCTTGAGCGTCGCAATGGGGTCCAGCGCCGAGCAGGGCTCATCCATCAGCAGCACCTCAGGCTGCACCGCCAGCGCTCGCGCGATGCACAGTCGCTGCTGCTGCCCGCCCGAGAGGCTCAGGGCGCTGTTATTCAGGCGATCCTTCACTTCGTCCCAGAGCGCCGCGCTACGCAGGCTGCGCTCGACGGTGTCGCGGACCTCCGACGCGCTGTGCCCACCCTGCACGCGCAGACCATAGGCAATGTTTTCAAAGATAGACTTCGGGAAGGGATTGGGCCGCTGGAAGACCATGCCCACACGCTGACGCAGGTGCACCAGGTCGTGTCCGTTCTCGATGATATTCTCGCCATCCAGGATCGCCTTGCCAGAGACCCGCGCGGTGGGCGTGAGGTCGTGCATGCGATTGAGCGCCCGGACGAAGGTAGACTTCCCACAGCCAGAGGGACCCATGAGCGCGGTCACCTGCTGCTGGGCAATCTCCATGCTGATATGCTTGATCGCCTGAAACGCGCCGAACCAGACGTTGAGATCCTCGATCCGCATCTTCACCGGCTCGGTCACATGGCGGATGTTCGCCGCGTCAGCGCCTTCGGCGCCAAGGATTTCTCGTGCGCGCTGGTCAAATGTATCTTGTGGTGCTGACAATGAATGCCTCCCCTTTGCCTGGGTGATGGTGATCAGGCCCGGCGCCCGCTGAGCCGTGTGACGATCAGTGACGCGAGCCATCGAAAGCCGAGATTGAACACGAGCAAGAGGACGATCAGCAACGTCGAGATGCCATTTTCCACCTGCACGGCATTGCGCT
>DASWAC010000596.1:0-3370 GCA_036391335.1 Ktedonobacterales bacterium | reverse complement strand
ACCGCCGCGCCAGAATCATTGCTGCTCAGCGAGCCTGCCGCGCCGGAATACGCTGAGGCGTTGGCACGTGGCGTCACAGTAGGCACACCATCCATGCCGCCCATCAGGGCGCCCGAGCCAGAAGCCGAGGAGAGCACGGCTGGCGAAGCCCCTCAGGCGCAGATAGATGCTTCCTCACTGCATGCCACGGATGAGGCGCTTGCCGCAACCCCCGAAAGCGCTGACACCGGCGGCGTGATGCCCGAGGCCACCACCGCAATCGAGTCTGAAGCTGCCGAGCCCGCCGCGATGACCTATCCGACCCCGCTCATTGCTGAGGAGGCGATGCCGGTATTCGGTGGGCCAGCACCCAGTAATGGGACCTCGCCCGTCGCGGATGAGGCTGAGTATGTGGAGGCTGCGCATCCGACGCTGCCCCCGCTGGAAGATGCTGCCGAGCCGATCAGTGCTGCCGGCTCCGCCGAGCCTGCCGAGGCGCCACCAGCCGAAGCGGCCCCACAGGCCGCGGCCGAGGCAGAGCCCGCGCCGGCTGAATCACCAGCAGCGGCGACCGCGCCAATAGAAGCCATCACCACTGCGCCGCAGCCTGAGGAGACGGCGCCACTTCCCCAGGTGAGCGCGCCGCCGCCGATTCGTGGCGATGACGCTCCCACGGTATATGACGCCCCCCAGGAGCCGCCCCCTCTGCCTGTCTATGCGCCATCGCCTGCCGTGCCCCCAGCCTATGGAGCCGCGCCGACGGGCACGCGACCCGCGTCACCGCCACAAACTGCCCCAACCTATCCACCACAGCCCCGGCCCTCGACGGCCCAGCCATCGGCCGCGCCGAGCCGAGGTACCAGCGGCTGGATCACCGTTGGGGTAGTGCTGATCGTCAGCGCGGTAGTGGTGATCGCCATCGTGGCGATCATTCTCTTCGCCATTAGTCGCTTCTCAGGCTCGGCGCTGCCACCTGGGGTCCTCTATCAGGACAAGTTCGCCTCGCCGGCCCAGGGCTGGGTCAACGAGGGCGACTGCGTCTTCCAGGCGGATGGCTATCACGTGAGAGGGCCGAGCGCGTGCTTCTACTCGGACAAAGACTTCGGCGATGGGACCCTGAGCGTATCCCTCCACCGGGTCACCGGCAGCGCCGACTCGCAGAGCGGCCTGGCCTTCCGGAGGAGCACGCCTGGCAAGTTCTACACCTTCGAGATCGACGGCGCGGGCCATTGGTACATCTACAAGTCAGACCAGCTGGCGCAATCTGGCGCAAACGCCGCCATCAAGGCGGGCAATAACGTGACGAATGTGTTGCAGGTGGTCATGCACGGCAGCAACTTCGAGATGGACGTCAACGGAACGAAGATCATCACCTGGACTGACGCGGACTACGCCTTTGGCAAGATTGGCGTCACTGGTGACCAGGATCTCGACGTCACCTACACCACTATCAGCGTGAAGAAATAGCAGGAGGCTGCCGCGAGTCCGAAAGCGGGTCAGCTGGTACCGACAGACCATCCCCGAGGGTGAGACGGATTAGCCATGTTCCAGCGGCTGCTCGACCTGATCTTCCCACCGCGCTGTGTTGTCTGCGGGCGCGCGGGCGAGGCTGTGTGCGCCGCCTGCCGCGCCAAGATGCTCCCGCCGGCGCTGCCACGCTGCGAGCACTGCGGGCTGACCCTGGCTGTCGCCGCGCCACTCTGCCCCGCGTGCGCCGACGGAGTGGGACCCATGCGGCTGGCCAGTCTGCGCGCCGCCACCGAGTATGCCGGGCCCGCACGTGAGGCCATCCTCGCGCTGAAATATCGCAAGCAGCGAGCCGTCGCCGCGCCGCTGGCGCATCTGCTGGCGCAGGCCTTCGCACGTGAGGGCATCAGCGCCGACCTGATTGCGCCCGTTCCACTCCACTCATCGCGGCGTCGCGAGCGTGGCTTCGATCAGGCTGAGCTCCTGGCGCGCGACCTCGCCCGCGAGCTGCGTGTGCCCCTGAGAGCTGACCTCCTGCGCCGCATCCGGGCGACGCGCAATCAGCGATCTCTCAGCGCCGCCGAGCGCGGAGCCAACGTCGCGGGCGCTTTCGCGCTGGCCGGCAACCACGCGGCAGAAGCCCTTCGCGGGAAGCGCGTGCTGCTGGTGGATGATGTCGCCACGACAGGCGCCACGCTGAATGCCGCGGCGACCGCATTGCAGACTGGTGACCCCGCGAGCATCATCGGGTTGGTGGTCGCCCGGCCGCGGCTCGACCGTAAGTGGCATAGTCAGCGCTAAACGCACACACGCCCAGCCACCCATGATGGGCAGTGGGCGTGAGCTGGCGAGGAAGCTAGAGTGCGGCGGCGACCGCTGTGGCCACACGCACGCGCCGGGGGCGATCCACTGTGATCTCGCGGGCGGCGTCCGCACGCTCGGCACGGCTGCGGGCGGCCAGCTTGCGGCGGGCACGCACAACAGAAACGCCCGCGTCGGCCAAGGCACGAACGAGGGCGTCATGTTCTTCGCTTGCGGCGGCTTCGTCAGGGAGGCGCTGCTCGCAAATGGGCTGGCAGATCATCACCTGATAGCCATACTGAATCGGGTACGCGCCAGTCATAAAGCCTGACGACGTGGTGACGGTGGTCACCATGAGATCGTGGCCATCGGCGCTGATGACACGATGGCGCTTGATTTCGCCACGGCAGGGGGCGCACGGGACGATGGCTCCGCGAGGCGGACGCCCGGCACTGGCCTGGTGGCCTGAGATCTGAGGCATGGCGGGAAGACTCCTGAGGACACGGCAAGGCACGACACGACGACACCGACCACGACGTCAGCAGAGCGCACGCCGCCAAAGGGGTAGGGTAATCCCACGAGAAAAGAAGGGCAAAGATACCAGATGGAGGGAGGCGCGGCAGACGTGCTTACTATTAGAGCGCACGAGCACGCGATCTGTCACTCTTTCGCAACTTTCTTCCCACATCATGTCACAAAGGAGCAGGCGTGTGCCATGGGCGACGATTGTGCGGCAGGCTGGCCTGCGAGCGCCAGTGGCTCTCGAAAGGGACAACAGGATGCGACGTGTGACAGTGGGACTCGCCGTGTTCCTGCTGAGCGCGCTGTTCAGCGTCTCACCGGCTATGGGCCCATGGCGCGCCAACGACGCCCGCGCAGCCCGTGACGCCAACACAGCACTGGACACCATCACCAACCCCGCCCTCTGGGAGCGCCCAGCCGGGCATCTCCGCGCAACCTGTCGGGCCTCCGGACGCCTTTACCCTCTCATCGCTGAAGCTGGCGCCGGATCCTCTCTGCCAGGGCAGCGGGCTGCCAGTCCTTGGCGAGACGGCCGCCGGACTGCATTGGATGCCTGGCAACATCCCCAGCGACACCTGCGCGTCAGTGTTGCCGGCGCCCT
>DASWAC010000595.1:0-3436 GCA_036391335.1 Ktedonobacterales bacterium | reverse complement strand
GAACCACATCGACGACGGTCCGGGCAGGATGCGGATGCCGTGGCGCGGCCAGATCGGATTCCAGTTCTGGATACCCTCGACATAGTGCCACATGCGATCGCGGTTGATGACCTGCCCGCCAGCCATCTCGGTGATGCTCAGCATACGCCCATCCACGTGCGCTGGGACGCCGGTGATCATGTGCCGTGGGGGTGCGCCCAGCCGCGCGGGCCAGCTCTGCCGGACGAGCTCGTGATTGCCACCGATGCCGCCCGACGCCACGATGACCGCCTGCGCGCGAAGGGTGAAGTCGCCCACGGCTGTGCGTGAGCTTGGCGCGCCGCGCGTGACGCCGCTCGGCTCCAGGATCTCCCCCATGACGCCGTCAACCACCGCGCCGGTGCGCGTCAGCGCATTGACACGATGGCGAAACTTGAAGGTGATCAGCCCCTTTCGCTGCGCTCTGCGCGCCTGGCGGACGAATGGCTCCAGCACACCGGGGCCGGTGCCCCAGGTGAGATGGAAGCGTGGGACGGAGTTGCCATGCCCGATGGCGCCATAACCCCCACGCTCGGCCCAGCCGACGATGGGGAAGAAGCGGACGCCACGCGCATGCAGCCACGAGCGCTTCTCGCCGGCGGCAAAGGCGAGATAGGCCTCCGCCCAGCGCCGGGGCCAGAGATCCTCCTCGCGATCGAACCCGGCGGTGCCCATCCAGTCCTGCAGCGCCAGCTCATACGAATCGTGGATGCCCAGGAGCCGCTGCTCAGGTGAATTCACCAGGAAGAGGCCACCCAATGACCAAAATGCCTGCCCGCCCAGGCTCTGCTCGGGCTCCTGGTCCACGATGATGACCCGCTTGCGCGCCTCGGCCAGCTCGACGGCGGCGACCAGTCCGGCCAGGCCCGCCCCCACGATGATCACATCCGCGTCAGTTGCCACCGCGAGACCTCCCCATCTTCACAGCCCAACCAGACCGTCATCCCTCGCCGGTTTCCTCAGCGGACTCCGGCGGTGTCTCGCCCGCCTCGATGAGCCCCGCCGTCTCCGCCAGCACGATCTGCACGGGATCAGCGAAGCCCTTCAGGTATTCTTGCCCGCGCGCGACGAACCGCACGCCGTCCACATGGGGCGCCACATAGACGATGCCAGGCGAGACCAGCACCTCGCCCGCGCCGGCCAGCGCGCACAGCCGGGCCGCGCGATTGAGCGCCGCGCCACGGTAACCGTCCTCCACCCGGACCGCCTCGCCAAGGTCCAGCCCCACGCCAATCCCAGGTGGAATCTCAGGATGGCTATCGGCCTCTTCGGTGTAACGGGCCTGCAGCTCGCCGGCCGCGCTGACCGCCTGTCGTGCCGACGCGAAGGCGCACAGCACCTCGTCACCACGGGTCTCCACCACCCGGCCATCCCAGCGCTCCGCCACGCCGCTGGCCAGCTCGGCAAATCGTGTGGCGAGGCGCGCGGCGGCCTGATCACCGCGTTGCTGGGTAAACGAGGTGTAGCCGCGAATATCGGCGATGAGAAAGACGAGGATCGCCGCCGAGAAGGAGGACTCGGCCTTTTCCTCGGGCTCCTGGCCGAGGGCGGCGCGCAGCATGGGATGGCCCAGCTCCGACGCGTTGATCAAGTCGCCACGCTCGGCCTTGGTGAGCCGCAGCGCGTCAGCCAGCGAATTTACCGTGGCGACCGATGGCGCGCCACGCTTGCCCGCCTCCATATCGCGCAGTGCGCTGGGGGCGATGCCCGCCGCCGTGGCGACGTCCTCGACACTCAGGCCGCGCATAGTGCGAAAATCGCGGAGCGTCTTCCCAAAATCGGGGAGGAATCGCATGAGATCAGAGATTTTTGGCATCTTCTACTCCTCAAGAGCTTATTTGCTCAGCTGCGCACGATAGCGGCTTGCCCTCTCGAGATAGTGTCGCACACCCTCCGCGATGCGGTCACGGTCGGCCGCGCTCGTGGGCCGCTTGACGCGTCCTGGTGAGCCCATCACCACCTGGCCGGCGGAAATGCGCATGCCCTCCGTGATGAGTGTGCCCGCCGCGACCAGGCAGCCTGCGCCGATGTCCGCGCTGTTGAGCACTCGCGCGCCCATGCCGACGAGTGTGCCCGCGCCGATGGTCGCGCCATGCACGATGGCGGCATGCCCAACGGTGCAGTCGGGTCCCACGGTGCATGGGATGCCCTCGTCTGCGTGCAGCACGCAGTTATCCTGGATGTTGCTGCGCTCACCGATGCGGATCGTCGCGACGTCGCCACGCACCACCGCGCCGAACCAGATGCTGGCGTGCGCCTCGATGATGACATCACCAATGATCGTCGCGTTTGGCGCGATCCAGGCGTCAGGATGGATGCGGGGGACATGCCCGCCATAGGGATAGATAGGCACCGGCTCATGCTCCTTCCACACACCAGGCATCCCACAGAGCCTGTGCGCACCTCTTGATCACTGTCTGCGCTATGCCGAGATTGGTCTGCGACGCGGTAAGCACGCAGTATATCGCGCTGCCGGCAGGCCCGGTCATGATCGCGGCCTGATACGCTGTGGCGCGCGAGCCACCGGCGATGCCCGCCGATGGGCCCCCCTCGTCGAGCATCTGGTGAATGAGCTTCGCGCCAGGGAGGGCGCCGGACCGGATGAGCGCGAGCAGCGTGACGACGTCATGCGCCGACGTGCGGTTGTCGCGACCCGCGGCGTCCTCGATGGCCGGAAAAGGGAGCGCCAGCCGGGTGGCGGGCAGGTTCAGGCGACCCATCGTCTCATTGACCTCACCCATGCCCACGAGAGCCAAGAGCATGTTGGTCGCGGCAGTGTCATCCTCCGTGAGCATGCGACAGCACACGGCTTCTAGTGTGCTGGTCGTCTCGCGCAGAGCAACGACCTCATCGAGGCTGAGCTGTCCGAGGTCCGCCCGACGCATCAGCTCGATCATGATGGGCAGCGTGGCCAGCCGGCCAGCCGGCATCGGCTCACCGGCGCGAATGCTGACCGCATCCTCCGCCGTCGCGCTGGGGAATGGGTGGTCCTGATCCGAGCCCGTGTGCGCCACCTTCGGCGCCAGCCCGCGTGCGGGGAAGCGTCTGGCGGCAAGCGCGAAGTGCCCCGGCAGCGCACTCAGCGCCTCATCGAGTCGCTCTTGAAGGGAAGCCACGCGTCATACCTCGCCCACTCGTGTGCCACGGCATAGCGAGATTATAGCGGTGGGGCACCGGCGAGGTGCACTGCCGAGCGGGACCTCGCTTGACGAGGTCGCGGCGCGTTGGGTATAATCACCTTCGCGACACGTCAACGTGCCGCCGTTTCATGGCGCATTCGTCTAGCGGCCTAGGACATCGCCCTCTCAAGGCGGCGGCCCCTAGACACCACCCCCCACAGCGCCACTCACCCCAGGCCATTCCTACCTTCCCGCCACCACACCGGTTGAGCTACTAGGGAGGGTAGGTCAGGATATGC
>DASWAC010000594.1:0-4824 GCA_036391335.1 Ktedonobacterales bacterium | reverse complement strand
GCGCTCGCGCGTCCTCACTCCCCTCTCTTGCGGGAGAGGAGAGCCCGGAGCAGATGGGTGTTCTGGGGCCTTCATGCCCTCCTCACCGTGCTCCGGCACGTCAGTCCAGGGGGGTCAGCTTTGCTTGGCGCTCTTTCGGTCGAGGCCAAGCAATTGCCCCCAAACGGCATAGTGTGACCACAAGTGGCCGTTTTTCGCTTGACATTGTAGAACTTTTGTTCTAAAGTCAAAAGAGAGCAGCCGCGAGTGCGCATCATGCGGTGCGCGAGACAGGGGACATCACCAATGGATGATCAGCGACATATCCAGCCACAAACGACGACGGCAACCGGCGCCCATGGCGTCACGCCACGCCAGCCTGCGGAGCAGGCGGATGAGCGGCGCGTGCCGGGGGCCGATGTAGAAGATGAGATGTTCGAGCTCGAAAACGCATCTGAGGGCACGGTCTCGTATGAGGTATGGATCCGCATGCGTGGTCGCCGCCTGCTCCGCGAGTTCCTGCGCGCGGTGCCACGCGGCGAGGCGGACGCCACTATCGCCATCCTTCGGGCCGACGGGGTGAACCGCATCTACACCCGTGGCGAGCTGAGCACCGCCATCGACCGGCTGCGCCCGCGCCAGCGGCAGATCGTCCGCCTGGCCATCGAGGAGCGCTGGCCCCGCGCGCGTGTCTGCCAATATCTCAAGGATATCAGCATCAAGACGCTAGAGCGCGACCAGGTCGAGGCGCTGGACCTGCTGTTACATCTGTGACGGCAGGGCATGGCCAGCAGTGCCGGCCAGCCTACCCATGCTCTCATTTCTCCTCCAGCAGCTTGCGCAGGGCGGCAAAGCGCTCGTCACCCGCTTCCTCGGCGTGACGGTGGTCGGGCGCGTCGTTGAGGTCGATCCCGCAGACCGGGCAGAGCCCCTTGCAATCGGGCCGGTGCAGTGGCGCGAGCGGGAGCGTGACGAGCAGGTTCTGCCGGACGGCCTCGCTGAGGTCCATCTGGTGATGGGCGTCGATGGGGAAGTAGGTCTCGGTAGTCTCAGACACCTGGAGCGGCTTCCCCGTCTCGATATCGATCGTGGGATAGAACTGCTCGTGCAGATTCACGGTGAAGGTCTGCGTGAACTCGCGCAGGCAGCGTGAGCATTGCAGCCGCACCGGCGCCGTCACCGTGCCATCCACCCAGATGCCCTGGCTAGTGCGGTGCAGCCGTGCCGTGCCCGTGATGGGACCGGCGAAGCGCACCCCATCGGCCTCCATAGAGGGCATCTCGTCGGGATTGAGGGTGACATCCTGGGTCGTGCCCATGGGCGACTTCAGGAGGGTGGCAACGTTGTAAATCATGGCGGTTTCTCTCTTTGAATGGAAAAGCTATCCCCTCACTATACGCCGTGCGCCCTACCCATGGCCACCACGAGCGTGTCTCCTCAGCGCGTCATACTTTCGTTATCTCTGGCTGGTATATTCTTTAGCGAAGCCGTATCGCTCCCGCTGAAAGGACCCCATCTCACCATGCGCCGCACTCCCACCCTGCTCGCGCTGCTGCTCAGCGCCCTGCTGGCCCCGCTGCTGGTGGGCTGCGGCCAGAGCGCCCCGAGTGTCACGCTCAACGTCTTCGCGGCGGCCTCGCTCACAGGCGCATTTGGGGAGCTTGGCACCGCCTTCGAGAAGGCGCACGCGGGCACGCATGTCGTCTTGAATCTCGCGGGATCGCAGCAGCTCGCTCAGCAGATCACCCAGGGCGCGCCGGCCGATGTCTTCGCCTCGGCAAACCAGAAGCAGATGGATATCGTCGTCCAGTCTGGCCGCATCGCCAGCGGAAGCAGCCAGATCTTCGTCCTCAACCATCTCGCGCTGGTCTTTCCCTCGGCGAACCCAGCGCATATCACCAGCCTGAGCGACCTGGCGCGACCCGGCCTCAAGCTCGTGCTGGCCGACAAGAGCGTGCCCGCCGGGCAATATGCGCTCGGCTTCCTCGACAAGGCCAGCGCGGACCCCACATTTGGCGCCGGCTTCAAAGCCAAGGTGCTCGCCAACGTCGTCTCGACCGAGCAAGACGTCAAGGCGGTGCTCACCCGTGTCACCCTGGGTGGCGCCGACGCGGGCATCGTCTATATCTCGGATATCGCGGGCAGCGCGGGGAATCAGGTGAGCCACATCGAGATCCCGGCCAGCCTTCAGGTGACGGCGCAATATCCCATCGCGCCGCTGAGCGACTCAAAGCATGCCGATCTCGCGAAGGCATTCGTCACCCTCGTGCTCTCATCGCAGGGTCAGGATACCCTGCGCAAGTATGGCTTCATTCCAGTCGCGGGATGAGCCGGTCAAACGTATACTTTGTGGTAGAAACATCTACGCAATCTAGCAAGGCATGATGCCCCATGGCAACCCAAAAGACTGACAAAGAGTGGCAGGAAACACTCACCTCTGAGCAATATCGCGTGATGCGCCAGCATGGCACCGAGCGCCCGTGGACCGGTGAATACGTCACCTTGCGCGACGATGGCACCTATAGCTGCGCCGGCTGTGGCGCGCCGCTCTTTAGCGCGCAGACCAAATTCGACGCTCACTGCGGCTGGCCCAGCTTCTTCGCCCCTCTGGGCGACGCCCCCATCGGCGAGACGCGAGACACCAGCCACTTCATGGTACGCACCGAGGTCCACTGCGAAAGCTGTGGCGCGCATCTCGGCCACGTCTTCGACGACGGCCCCGCGCCGACGGGCCTGCGCTATTGCATCAACTCCGTCTCGCTCCAGTTCACCCCAGAGGCCGAGAAGGCCAGCAGCGAGACGACGACAGACACCACGACGACAGAGGAGAAGCATTCATGACAACAGAGCCAATCACCCAGCAGAAGGCCACATTTGGCGCGGGCTGTTTCTGGGGCGTCGAGGCGGCCTATCGCCAGATCCCCGGCGTGCTCGCCACCGCCGTCGGCTATGAGGGCGGCCGCACCGAGAACCCCTCCTATCGCGATGTGTGCTCGCACACCACCGGCCACGCCGAGGTCGTCGAGGTCACCTATGACCCGGCACGCGTCACCTACGAGCAGCTGCTCAAGGTCTTCTGGGATGAGCACGACCCGACCCAGCTCAACCGGCAGGGCCCCGATGTGGGCGACCAATATCGCTCGGTCGTCTTCTATCACACGCCCGAGCAGCAGGCTGCCGCCGAGGCCTCGAAGGCCGCGCTCGCGACGAGTGGGCACTATCGCAAGCCCATCGTCACGCTCATCGTCCCCGCCGAGACCTTCTATCTGGCCGAGGACTATCACCAGCACTATCTGGAGAAGCGCGGGCTTTCCACCTGCCGCATCGGATGAGCGCCGCGAGCGATACCTCCCGTGATCGCTCCGCCCCGGTGACGCGCGCGCTACCTTCCTTCGCCGCGCGGGCCGGGGCACAGCCGCCGCGCGGGCTGGGGCTTGCCTTCGCCAGCCTGCCGGCGCTGCTCTTCCTCATCCTGCCCCTGCTCACCTTGCTCGCTCGCGTGAGCCCAGCGGGCTTCCTGGGAAGCCTCGCGCAGCGCGAGGTCCGTGATGCCATCTGGCTCAGCGCCACCACCGGGGTCGCCTGTGTCGCGCTGACGCTCATCTTTGGCACACCACTTGCCTGGCTGCTGGGTCGTGGCCGCTTCCCCGGCCGCCGGCTGCTCGACGCGGTGATCGATCTGCCCATCGTGCTGCCGCCAGCCGTCGCGGGCATCGCGCTGCTGGTCACGCTGGGGCCTCGCGGCTTGCTAGGCCCGTGGCTGGCGCACCTGGGGCTCACGATCGCCTTCACTCCGCTCGCCGTGACCCTGGCGCAAACCTTCGTCGCCGCGCCGTTTTACGTGCGGGCCGCCGCCACCGCCTTCGCTGGCATTGACCGCACACTGGAAGAAGCCGCCGCCGTGGACGGCGCGGGCAAGCTGATGACCTTCTGGCGCGTGGCGCTCCCACTCTGCGCGCAGGGATTGTTCGCCGGGGCGCTCCTCACCTGGGCGCGGGCGCTCGGCGAATTTGGCGCGACCATCATCTTCGCGGGCAACTTCCCCGGCACGACCCGCACCATGCCGCTGGCGATCTACATCGGCTTCGAGCTCGATCTCAGCACCGCGCTCTCGCTTTCCGCCATCCTGCTGGCGACCTCGTTTGCCGTGCTGGCGCTGGTGCGCCTGGGCCTGGGCGCGCGCCTGCCCTCAGCCGACTGACTCGGGCGTGGGCGTCACGGTCTCACCCGCACCCGCGAGGTGATAGGGGATGTTCACCACGATGACGCGCGGCTCGCGATAGAGCGCCAGCTTGAGGCGGAAGGCCGACTGGTTGTGGAGGAGTCCCTCCCAGAAATGCGCCGGCACGAACTCCGGCAGCACGACGGTGACCGTGGCCTGCGGGTTCAGGTCGCGCACCGAGCGCACATAGGCCACGAGGGGCGAGACGAGCGCCCGATAGGGAGAGTTGATCTTCACCAGCTGCGGCCCGCGCTTGATGGCCTCGATCTCATACGTGGCGCCCGGACGGTCCCCCAGCTCCGCGGCGCGCAGCTGCGCCTCATTGGCCCAACGCTCGCGGCGTGAGCTGATGTAGGTCATCCACTGCTCACGCAGCGGGCCGGTGTCGTCGTTTTCACCCACGATATGCACCGCGATCACATTCGGCGTGATCGAGCGGCCAAACGCGATCCCCTGCATGGCGGGCACATTCAGGCTCGCGATAGGCACGATGATGATGTGGTGCAGCTCTTCGGATCGCAGCGGGGTGAACGAGGCCGCCAGCGTGCTCGCCCGGGCATAGTGGCGCGAGATCTGGTAGAACATGAGGACCAGGAGCGGGATGAGGATGAGGACGATCCAGG
>DASWAC010000593.1:0-5652 GCA_036391335.1 Ktedonobacterales bacterium | reverse complement strand
TGGATGACGGGGGGGTCTGGTTGATGTCCCATCGGAATGTTTGGGGGCCTTGCGGCACGGTAATGGTCGCGGTGACATTTCTTCCCCCGCTTGGATTCGTAATGAGCAGCAGTCCCACTTCGCAACGGCTACCATTACTTGACCCGCTACAGATGCCATTGCTCCCAAGACGCGAGGGAGTGTCCCACTTAACCGCAGCGAAGCTCAGCAGTGAGATCGGCCTCACAGTGGCCGTCGGCACCGGCGTCTCCGTCGGGACTGCGGTCGGCAGTGGGGTGATGGTCGGCAGGAGGGTCGGCGTGGGCCGGGCCCGCAGTGCGTCCGTATAGCGCGCGTCAAGGATCGTCTTCCCCAGGAAGCCGACACCGAGCATCGCCAGCAGCAGGATGGGTCCGCCCACCAGCAGCAGGAGACGCTGGCGGCTGCGGGTGGCAACCCCCATCTCCATGGGCAGGGTGCGCTGCAAGGGCTGCGGCTTGGGCAGCCGGTCCTCACGCGGCGCGGACTGCTTCGCCGTGCGCATGCTGATGCGCCTCATCCCGCTGAGCAGGCCACGCGAGGTGAGCGATGCGGCGCTCTTGGCCGCCGTGGCGAACTCGTCTGCGTTGGCAAAGCGCTCCTCGCGAGCCGGGGCCAGCGCCTTCATGATGACTTCCTCGAGCTCGGGCCAGATCCCCGGGTTGAGCTCTGAGGGCAGGCGCACCGGCTCCTTGAGCGCGCGGGCGGCCACCTCATAGGGCGTGTCGGCGCGGAAAGGCACGGTGCCGGTGAGCATCTCATAGTAGACCGAGCCCAGCGAATAGATATCGGCGCGGCCGTCGAGGTCCTCGCCACGCAGGTGCTCGGGCGCCATGTATTCCGGGGTGCCTACGGGCAGGCCGGTGGCAGAAAGCGTCTGCGCCGTGCGTGGGCGGTTCGCGGTGAGCGGGCGGGCGATGCCAAAGTCGGTGAGGAGCGCCTCACCCTTATCGTTGAGCAGGATGTTCTCGGGCTTGACGTCGCGGTGCACCAGGCCGTGCTCATGCGCCACTTGCAGCGCCGAGGCGATCTGCACGACGACGCGGGTGGCATCCTCCGGCTTCATGCGAGGGGTGCGGCCCAGCACGTCGCGAAGCGATTCCTGCATCATCGGCATCACCAGGTAGAGTAGGGCGCCTTCTTCTTGCAGGGTATAGACCGGGACGATGTTGGGATGCTCCAGCGCGGCGACACGCTGCGCCTCGTTGCGAAAGCGCTCGACATAGCCGGAGTCGGCGGCCAGGAATGGGGGGAGCACCTTGACGGCCACCAGACGGCCGAGCTTGAGATCACGCGCCTGATAGACTTCAGCCATGCCACCCGCACCGAGCAGGCGGTCGATCTGATAATCCCCAAGCTGTCTCCCAATCAGGCTGGTCGTCTGACTGCTCACATGCTCATCTCCTCACAACGGCAGCCACATCTCTTGGGTTAACCTCGTTTTTGCGGCCCACTCATTGTAGGAACCGATTCGCCTGCTGTCAATTTGGCTGTGCCACTTTGCGCCGCCGGTCTGCTCTCTCGCGAGGGAGTGAGGTTGGCGCCCGCGATGCACAGCAGCTCTGATGCGGTCGTCAGCAGCCGCGCCAGCAGCGCCACCACCGTCGCCAGCGCGACCCCCGCCGCACCCCCGCCGACGAGTCCCGCCGCCACCAGCAGCGCCGCAGTGGCCCATTCGCGGACGCCGAGCCCGCTGGGAGTGATGAAGCTGAGGAAGCCGATATCCCACGCCAGAGCGAAGATGCCGACCGCAAGCGTCGGGGCGGCTGGCGGAAGCGCGCCTGGGCTCACCGCTGCCAGCAGCAGCCAGAAGCCCAGCCCGCCGACCACCCAGCTGGCACACCAGGCCAGCGTGATGGAGAGCACGTCGGCATAGCCGAAAGGGAGGCTGACCGGCTCGCGCTTGAGCACACGCAGCCCGGCATTGAGCGCGGCGCTCATGATGCGTGGATGCAGACCCACCAGCAGCAGCGGCACCCCCACGATCGCCATGACCGCCAGCACGCCTCGTGGCAGGGTGCTGGCCAGCACCCGCGCGTCGGGCCAGAAGAAGAGCGTCGCCACAAAGACGAGCGCCGCCGAGGCGATCTTGGTGGCCAGCTCGACCACCATGCTGGTGAAGCCCTGGGCCTTGGGCACGCCGTGGCGCTCAGCCCAGACGACGCGCGTGATGACGTGCCACACATTGCCTGGGATGTAGCGCACCATCTCCGAGCCAAGGTAGATGCGCTGGGCGGTCAGTGCGCCAAGTGAGAAGCCCATCCGCCGCAGGATGAAGCGCCACACGAAGGCAAAGCTGAGCTCCTGCCCGATGAGCAAGAGAAGCGCCAGCGCGAGCAGCGGCCAGCTCACATGCCAGCCATAGCTCCGCAGGCCCGACCAGCCGCTCACCAGCCCGCGCAGCAGGAAGACCGCCACCAGCGCCACCACCACCAGGCGCACGGCGAGGTTGTGCCGCTTCAGGAAAGCCAGCGCAGGGCGCGTGATCTCAGCCAGGCGCGAGATCACTCGAGCACCTGCTTGATGCTGAACTCATCGCGCGGGCGATAGGCGAAGTAGCGGATCATCTCGCTTTGCAGGCCCGTCAGGATGAAGCTGACCCCAAAGATGATGAAGAGGATGCCGACGAAGAGGAGCGGCCGGTTGTGGATCGGCTCGCCTGAGCCAATCGGCAGGATGCGATCGAGCACGACATAGAGGTCCACCAGGATTCCGACGATCAGCGAGATGATGCCGAGCGTGCCAAAGAGCCGCAGCGGTGTGCGCAGATAGGACATCAGAAAGAGGACCATGATGAGGTCGAGCACACCACGCAGGAAGCGCCGCGCCCCATACTTCGACTTGCCGAACTGTCGCGGGTGATGCTGCACCTGAATCTCGGTCACTCGAAAGCCGCGCTGGTGCGCCAGCACAGGCACGAAGCGGTGCAGCTCGCCATAGAGCTTGATGTCGTCAATGATCTCGCGGCGATAGGCCTTGAAGCCGCAGTTGATATCGTGCAGCTTGACGCCGGTGCTGGCGCTGACCATGCCATTGAAGACCCGTGAGGGAAACGTCTTGCTGATGGGGTCGAGCCGCGGGTATTTCCAGCCGGAGACGAGGTCATACCCTTCATCCAGCTTGGCGAGAAAGCGCGGGATCTCAGCGGGATCATCCTGCAGGTCGGCATCCATGGTGAAGATGATCTCGCCCCGCGACTGGGCGAAGCCCGCGACGAGCGCCGGGGTCTTGCCGAAGTTGCGCCGGAAGCGGATGACGCGCACGTGCTCATCGGTGTCGTGCAGGGCACTGAGGGCGGCAAAGGTGCTGTCGCTGCTCCCGTCATCCACGAAGATGATCTCGTAGCTCTTGCCGATGGCGGAGAGCGCGGTGATGAGCTGCTCATAGAGCGGGCGAACACTCTGCTCTTCGTTGTAGGTCGGCACGACGATCGAGAGCGCAACGGTGGTCTCGCGCGAAGATTCAGTGCCTTCCGGGCGTGCCAGGGGCGGCCGGGTGGCGCTCGTAGTCTGCATGGAACACGTGCCTCCGAGATCGTGCCGGCTGTGCGTCAGGCGCGCTCAGCGGCGACTATATGAGAGTTACCGGGTCTGGACATGAAGGTATTGTAAGCGAAAATGTGACCAGCTCACAGCATACGCCTATGTCGAATACGCGTGGACACGTGTTTTGTCGCGCGGCAGCGCAAAGCTTCCCACTCGTGGTACGCTATGTGCGCATGGATGGAGGAGGGGATGATGCCACAGGTGGGCGCACGACACGAAGTCTCACTTGTCGTCGGTGACGAGCATCTCGCCGAGAAGTTTGGTGCGCCAGGGGTGCGCGTGTTGGGCACGCCCATCATGATCGGCCTCATGGAGCGCGCCGCCTTCGAGCTCGCGCAGCGAGACGCCGAGCCGGGGATGAGCACGGTGGGCGTAGAAGTGCGGGTGCGCCATCTGGCGGCGACTCCGGTGGGGGATGTGGTGCGGGCGAGCGCCGAGCTCATGGAAGTGGACGGTCGGCGGCTCGTGTTTCGCGTGAGCGCCTATGACAGCAAGCGTCTCATTGGAGAAGGAACTCATGAGCGCATGATGGTCAACCTCCAAAAATTCCTCGATCGTCTCAGTCAAGATCGCTAGTTTGTTCCTGCTTGCGCGGCATGCCGGCGTGACCTGCGTTACAATACGCTGTGCCTTCATGTCGCAAGGCGTGTCTCGGCGCTGGTCGCAAGAACGCGCTGTGCGTGTTATACAACCTATCAAGTAGTCATCTCACCTCACGAGCAGGAGTCATTATGTCGCTCATCAATATGGCCAAGCGAGAGATCCAGTGCAAGGTCGTCTATTATGGGATTGGCTTGAGCGGGAAGACGACGAATCTCCACTTCATCCATCGCTCGGTGAATCCTCGTGATGTGGGCGAGATGGTCTCCATTGATACTGAGACCGAGCGCACCCTCTACTTCGACCTCTTGCCCCTGGAGCTTGGCAGTGTCCATGGCTTCAAGATTCGCTTCCAGCTCTACACAGTGCCAGGCCAGGTGCTCTATCACCAAACGCGCATCTCGGTGCTCAAAGGCGCGGACGCCGTCGTCTTCGTGGCCGACTCACAGGCCAATAAGCTCCAGGAAAATATCGAGAGCTTCAATGAGCTCACGGGCGAGCTGCGACGCATGGGCAAGGTCGTCGGCGACTATCCCATCATCATGCAGTGGAATAAGCGCGACCTGCCCGACGTGCTCCCCGTTCCCGTGCTGGAGCAGTATCTCAACCCGTTTCGCAACCCCAGCTTCGAGGCAGTCGCCGTGCGCGGGCGTGGCGTGGTCGAGACCCTGCGCGTCTCTGTGAATTCCACCCTTCGCCGGCTGGAGCGCGCCTAGTCCTCGCGCGAGAGGGCCTCGCGCAGCCGCTCCGCCACGGGGCGCAGCGCCTCATGGGTCATGTTTGGCGGTGGCCCACCGGGATAGATGTCAAGGAGCCGGTCGCCACGCACCCGAGGGAAGACGTGCATATGCACGTGCGGCGCCTCCTGCCCTGCCGCGCGCCCGCTCGACTGCCAGATGTTGAGGCCGTCTGGCGCAAAGGCGCTGCGCACCCCTCGCGCGACCCGCACCGTCAGGCGCATCAAGTCGCCGGCGAGTGCATCGTCCACTTCATAGATGCTCTGGATGTGCCGTCGCGGTAGGATCAGGGTATGCCCGGGGCTGACGTGCCGCAGATCAAGCAGCGCCACCGCGAGCTCCGACTCGGCAACTACCCACCCAGGCAGGTGGCCGGCCAAGATCTCGCAGAAGACGCAAGGCGCGTCTCCCCACGCATCAGCCGCCATGGTCGAACCGCTGGCTCGGCGGCCGCGCATCCGCCGTGTCGCTGGCTTTCGCCGGGCTTGGGGCCCCTCGGTCTGGTCTGGGCCCGCCGAAGACACGTCGCCCGGTGTACACCCTGATGACGACATAGCCCAACGCCACGAGCAACAGCACGCCCAATAGGAGCGACAGGCCAGACGGCGTAGTGCCGCCGAGGCCGGGATAGCGCAGCAGCGTAGTGGTCTGCGCGATGGTGACCGGATGGTGATTGGCATCTTGCAGCTGCGTCACCAGCCCGACCACCGCTCCCGTGGGGCCGCCGACCGAGGCCCACGTCTGCCCGGCAT
>DASWAC010000592.1:0-1909 GCA_036391335.1 Ktedonobacterales bacterium | reverse complement strand
ATCGAGATCCCAGTGGTGGGCATCGCGAAAGAGGATCACGGCGCCATCGGCACCTACGAAGAGTTCCACATGACGGGGCAGGCTGAGCCACTCGTGCTGGACCGCGGCTCACAGGGCCTCTATTTGATGCAGCGAGTGCGCGACGAGGCGCACCGCTTTGCCATCACCTATCACCGGCAGATTCGCTCGAAGCGCACCTTCAAGTCAGTGCTCGACGATGTGCCGGGCATTGGCCCCAAGCGCAAGAAGGCACTGCTCAAGCACTTTGGCTCGACGAAAGCCATCGGCGCGGCCTCCGCTGACGAGATCGCTGCTGCGCTGAGCATCTCGCCCGACCTCGCCGCGCGCATCAAGGAGCACATTGGCGGGGGCCACGCTATCGCCGTGGAGTGAGCGCTCTCGCCCTCGCGTAGCACGATGGTCCCTTGACGGCATGGAAGGGTCGCCAACCGTGCGGTCAGCAGCTATGATGGCACGGGGTAAGACGGCCCCAGCCGGCCCGCTGGTCGCGCCACGGTGACCGCGTGCCGCGGTGACCGCGTGCCGCGCCGCTCAATGAGGAGGCCCTTCCATGCGCGTCTCATCGCGCCTCGCGCAGGCGATCGCGCTCATCATCTTGCTCGCGCTAGGGCTTTCCGCGTGCGTGCGCACGGGCCGCGATGTCAGCATCAATGCGGACGGCTCGGGGGCGTACGCGCTCACTATTGGCGTGAAGAAGCAGGTGCTCGAGAGCATTGGCGCGAGCTTTGGCGACTCGATGAGCAAGTTCCAGCAGGCGATTGCGGCCAGAGGCGGCACCACGCGCCAGTATGATGACGCGACCTATACTTATTGGGAATTCAGGCGTACCTTCAAGACGATCAGCGAGCTCAATGACGAGCTCGGGGTGAACCCCGGCGCGACGGGCCAGATCAACTCGCCCACCTCGAATGAGCAGATCATCGTGCGCCAGCAGGAGGACTTCCTGACGACGAGCTTCCACGTCGCTGGCACACTCGACTTTGGCTCCTCAGACGCGGCGAATGCCACCACCGCCAGCATCTTCGCGGATGCAAAGGAATGGCTCGCCATCACCATGCCGGGCTGGGTGACCTCGCACCAGGGCGGCACCGTCACTGGGAACACCGTGCGGTGGGAGCTGCGCTATGGCGACAAGGCAGCGATCGACGAGGTAGGCGGTGGCTATAACTCGCCGCACGTGGCGCTCATCAGTGGCGCGGTCGGCATGGGGCTGGTCGCCACCCTCGGCACGGGACTCTGGCTGGCGCTGCGTCGTCGCCGCAAGCCCACCCTTTCCACAGAGACGGCGTGGCCCGCCACGTAACGCGCCTGAGATGAGCGTGCCTATTGCAGATTGAGCACGACGCGGGCATATTTGTCCACCAGCGCCTGCGATGTCTCATGGCTCTGTGCCTCGGCGATGACGTGGAAGAGCGGCCTGTCGGCATCCGGCTGGATCAAGACCCACTCACCGTCCTCAGGCTCGATCTTCACGCCGTCGATGAGGTCACTCGCCTTGGACCGATATTGCTCGGTGAGCATGCGCATGACCTTGCCCTTTTCCTCCCACGGGCAGGTTACCTGCGTGCGCACGACGTAGTATGGCGGCAGATCATCCACCACGGCGGAAAGCTTGGTGTCATACTTTGCCAGCGCCTCCAGCAGCTTCATGAGGGCAAACATGCCGTCATAGGCAGGGTGCAGCTGTGGGAAGACAAAGCTGCCTCCGCCATAGACGCCACCGCCGTCGCCGACCAGTGCCACTCCATCTTGTGAAGCTGCGCTGGTGAGGGTCTGAGAGGTCGCCTTGACATACACCACTCGACCGCCCAGCCGCATCGCCACGCGCTCGACCACTGACGGCACCGAGACGGGCACCACCACGGCGCCGCCTTTGCGCCCACGCAGC
>DASWAC010000591.1:0-9354 GCA_036391335.1 Ktedonobacterales bacterium | reverse complement strand
CCTGCGTGGTCTGGGACATCCAGCGGATGGGGCCGAGCACGGGCCTGCCCACACGCACCTCGCAAGGTGACCTGCTCAAGGTCTATTACCTGGGCCACGGTGACACGAAGCACGTCGTGCTGCTGCCGGGGAACATGGAGGAATGCTTCGAGTTTGGCTGGCGGTCGTTCGATCTCGCGGAGCGCCTGCAGACACCGGTCTTCGTGCTCAGCGACCTCGATCTCGGCATGAACTACTGGATGAGTGATCCTTTCACCTATCCTGACAAGCCGATGGATCGCGGCAAGGTGCTCTCGAAAGAAGACCTCGACGCACTGCAGGCCGAGGGCAAGACCTTCCAGCGCTACGCCGATGATGGCGTGACCGGCGTCGGCCCGCGCACCCTGCCCGGCACAGACCATCCCCGCGCCGCATACTTCGTGCGTGGCAGCGGGCATAACGCCGATGCGCTCTATACCGAGCGGCCGGATGAGTGGCAGGCTAACCTCGTGCGCCTGCACCATAAGCATGAGTATGCGCGAACCATCGTGCCAGCGCCTGTGGTGGATGAGACAGCTGGAGCCGAGATCGGCATCATCTCGTTTGGCTCGAATGAGACGCCAATCGCCGAGGCCCGGCATATGTTGGATGGCGCCGGCGTGCGCACGAGCTACATACGGCTACGCGCTCTGCCAGTCTCTGACACTGTGAAGGCGTTCATCGCGAGATATCCGCAGGTGTATGTGATCGAGAACAACTTCGATGGGCAGATGCACAACATCCTCATGACCGAGACACCAGAGCACGCCGCGAAGCTGACCAGCCTGCGCCAGTGCGATGGGCTGCCGCTGACCGCCCGCTGGATCGCGCAGTCCATCATTGAGAAGGAGCGCTAGAGAGATGGCAATTCAGGAACCTCCCGCACAGACCAACCTCATTGGCCTGACTCGCGCTGACTATAAGGGTGGGCAGTCCACGCTGTGTCGCGGCTGCGGACACGACACGATCTCCGCCCGCATCATGTCTGTGGCCTACGACATCGACCTGCGGCCAACCCAGCTCATCAAGATGAGTGGCATCGGCTGCTCGAGCAAGACACCCGCCTATTTCCTCAGCCAGGCGCACGGCTTCAACAGCCTGCATGGGCGCATGCCCTCCGCGACGACGGGCGCGCTGCTGGCGAACCACACGCTCAAGGCCGTCGGCGTGAGTGGTGATGGCGACACCACCAGCATTGGGCTGGGCCAGTTCATCCACATGGTGCGCCGCAATGTGCCCATGGTCTATATCGTCGAGAACAACGGCGTCTATGGCCTCACCAAAGGCCAGTTCTCCGCCACCGCCGACGTCGGCCAAACGCTCAAATATGCCGGTGTGAACGAGTTCCCGCCGATTGACGTCTGCCTGGAGGCCCTCACGGCGAACTGCGGCTTCGTGGCCCGGTCATTCGCGGGTGATAAGAACCAGGTGGAAGAGCTGCTCAAGGCGGCCTTCAGCCACAATGGCACTGCCGTTCTCGACATCGTCAGCCCGTGCGTCACCTTCAACGACAAAGAGGATTCCACCAAGAGCTTTGCCTGGGGCCGCGCGCACGAGGAGGCCGTCGTTGACCTCAACTGGATTCCCGCCCGCGAAGAGATCACGGTGGACTACGCTGAGGGCGAGACGGTCGAGGTAAAGATGCCTGATGGCTCGCACTTGCTCCTCAAGAAGCTCGACCGCCAACATGATCCGCGCGATCGCGCGGCGGCGATGCGCCTGCTGCAAGAGGCGCAGGGGAAGCCTGAGCTGTTGACCGGCCTGCTCTACATCAACACCGACCGCCCCTCCCTGCCCACGCTCGAGCACCTGCCCGAGACGCCGCTAGCTCGCCTGCCCGAGGACCGCTTGCGTCCGTCACCTGACGCGCTCAGCACACTCATGGCGTCGATGAAGTAAGCCCGTTCCGGCGAGGCCCCTGCCGCGCACCGCGCGTGGTGGGGGCTTTGTCTATCGTGAAGCGACCTGCCGAGAAAGGGCTCGCGCGGCAGCGGTGTCAGGAGGGAGCCCATGATCGCAGAGCGTGACTTCGCGCTGCTCGCCAGCATGCGAGGGCTGCGGCAGGGGGCCTATAGCCTGCTGGCCATCGTGCTTGCCGTCACTCTGCCGGCGCTGGGCATCCGCGCCACGCAAATCGGCGTGATGGTCACCGTCTCCTTGCTGGGCGACCTCACCGGCACGCTGATCATTGGCCGCAACGCCGATAGCTGGGGACGCCGCCGCACCCTGGCCGTGCTGGCCATCCTCATGGCGCTCACCGGGGTTGTCTTTGCCATCAGCCGCAGCTATCCTGTGCTCCTCGCGGCGGCATTCTTCGGTACACTGGGCATCTCGGCGTCCGAGACGGCGCCCTTCCTGCCGATCGAGCAGGCCATGCTGGGGCAGCTTGGCACGCCAGCGCAGCGCGTGGGCCAATTCAGCATCTATAACCTCGTGGCCTACATCGCCGCCTCGCTCGGCGCGCTGCTCGCCGGAATTCCCGCACTGGTCGTGGGGCCCGGCGTCAGCGCCAGCCAGAGTCTCACCTCGACCTGCGCGATCTACACGGTCCTGGCGCTCATCGTCGCCGTGCTTGCCACGCGCCTCTCGCCGCAGACCGAGCTCCCGGAGAAAGACAGGCTCATCGAGGCTCCAGGGCCATGGTGGCGCATGATCTTGCCGCCACTGCCGCACTCACGCCGCATCGTGCTCACCTTGGCGGGCCTCTTCAGTGTGGATGCCTTCGCCGGGGGCTTCATCTCACAGACGCTGCTGGCCCTCTTCTTCCATCTGCGCTTTGGAGCGGACCTGCGCGCCCTGGGCGTCTTGTTCTTTGGCGCGAACGTGCTCAGTGGCATCTCGTTCCTGCTGGCGCCCCCACTGGCGCGCCGCTTCGGCCTGCTGAATACGATGGTCTTCACCCATCTGCCCAGCAATATCTTCCTCATCCTGGTGGCATTCATGCCCACCTTCCCGCTCGCGGCGCTGCTGCTGATGATGCGGCAGACGCTCTCTCAGCTCGACGTGCCCACCCGTCAGGCGTATACAATGGTGCTGGTTGACCCCGACGAGCGCACCCCCGCCGCGAGTGTCACCTCATTGGCGCGCAGTGCTGGGTCGGCCCTGAGCCCCGGCGTGTCCGGCGCGCTGCTCTCTGGCTCACAGCTGGTGCTGGGGCTGCCACTCATCATCTCTGGCGGCCTCAAGGCAATCTATGACCTCACCATTTGGGCGCTCTTCCGCCGGGTGAAGGCGCCCGATGAGTCCTGATGTGGCGAGCGCGGTCTTTCCGGTTCTGCGCTCGCGGGGGGGAATAGCATCCGGTAATGTTCCCATTTTCCTAAGGAGGGCGGCATGCCAGTGAGCAGCGACACACAGAGCGAGAGCGCCGGGCGAGATATCGTGCGCCTGGAGCCCTGGGGCGCGGATGACTTCCCCCTGCTGGAGCAGCAGAATGCGCCAGAGATGACGGAGCACCTCGGCGGACCCGAGAGCCCCGAGGCCCTCATGGCGCGCCAGGCCAAATATGAGCGACTGGCTGAGACCAGCAACGACCGGATGTACAAGATCGTCCTCGTGGCCACAGGCGCAGCGGTCGGGTCGGTTGGCTACTGGGAAAAGACGTGGCGTGGCGAGGAGATGTATGAGACTGGCTGGGGTGTGCTCCCTGCCTTCCAGGGGCGTGGTCTGGCGGCCATGGGCACGGCGCAGGCCATCGAGCTGGCCAGGGCGAGCGGGCTGCACCGCTATCTGCACGCCTTCCCCTCCGTGGAGAACCTCCCATCGAACGCGCTGTGCCGCAGGCTCGGCTTCACTCTCGTCGAAGAGTGCGAGTTCGAGTATCCCAAGGGTCACCCCATGCGGTGCAACGACTGGCGCATCGATCTCTTTGCGGGCGAATAGCCAGCCATAGGAAGCCTTCGCCGGCATGCTTCCTTCCGCCGGCCAATGCGCCGCGAAGAATGCCATGGGAGTGAGATTGGGATATAATTCCAGAGCCATCCCCGGTGGAGGGCTCACCCTAATCGTCACGCCCCTCACCCCTGGCGAGGGCCGAAAGGATTCTCTGGCGCATGGCTTTCAACTTCAAGCAGGTCCAGCAGCTGCAAAACAAGATCGCGAAGATGCAGGAAGAGCTGGAACGCACCTCGTTCACTGGCACGGCGGGTGGCAGCGCCGTCAGTGTCACCATGAACGGCAAATATGAGATCACTGCGGTCAAGCTCGAGAAGGAAGCTGTCGACCCTGAGGATGTCACCATGCTCGAAGACCTGATCCTTGCCGCCAGCAAGGATGCCTTCGCCAAGGCGTCGGAGGCACAGGCAAATATGATGTCAAGCATCGCGGGCGGCATGAACCTGCCCCCAGGCTTCGGCCTCTAGTAGTAGGCATCTCACACTTATGCAAACGACCGCGCCCTCTGTGACGGCGTTGATTGACGAGCTTTCGCGCCTGCCTGGCGTTGGCCCCAAGACCGCACAACGGCTGACCTTCTTTCTGCTGCGCGGGCCAGAGGATCAAGCGCGCCGGCTTGCCGAGGCCATCATGCGCGTGAAAGAGAGCATCATCATGTGCTCCACGTGCTATAACCTCACCGAGACGGATCCCTGCCCCATCTGCGGTAATGCCGAGCGCGACCGGGGTCTCATCTGCGTGGTGGAAGAGCCGCTCGACGTGCTTGCCCTGGAAAAGACCGGCGTCTTCAAGGGGGTCTACCATGTGCTGCACGGGGCGCTGTCGCCCATCGAGGGCATCGGCCCGAAGGATCTGAAGATAGACGAGCTCTCGCGACGCATCGAGCGCGACGCCGCCGGCGAGACGCCCGCGCGTGAGGTCATTCTCGCGACGAATCCCAACCACGAGGGCGACTACACCGCGACCTATGTCGCGCAGCTCATCGCGCGGCCAGAGCTGCGGGTGACTCGCCTGGCGCGTGGCCTGCCGCTAGGTGGCGACCTGGAATATGCCGATGAAGGCACCCTGAGCCGCGCGCTGGAAGGCCGTCGCGAGTTTTGAGGAAGGGGGCCGCTATGGAGCCTGAAGATCTGCTGCACGCGGTGCGCGAGGCCCGGCTGACCACGCTGGCGCTGGCGGACCAAGTGCCCGATGAGCGCTGGCGCGAGTCGGCGCTTCCCGGTGGCAGCCTGCACGACGTGCTGGCCCATATGCTCGGCTGGGATGAGTGGACTATCGCCGTCCTCGAAGTCAGCCGGTCGCGCGCGCTGCCTGAGGCGCTCGGTCGCACCATGGCCGACGTGGATGGCTTCAACGCGCGCACGATGAAGCGGCTGCAGAGCGTCGAGCGCGAGGATCTGCTCACGGCCATGCAGACTGCGACCGAGCGCCTGATGTCCGCCGCGGTGGCCACCGGAGCTGGCTGGGAGGTCCGGCGCATCGAGGGCATCGTGACTGAGGATGGCGCCGAGCCGCGCTCGATGAGTGTGCGCACCGTCCTGCGGATCATCCTCAACCATGAGCAGGAGCACGATGGAGAGATCGCCGACAGCTTTGGCATCAGCGCCAATCTCGACCGTTTCCGGGGAGAAGCCACCCCAGCGGAGGATTAACGCCGCCAGGTGGCCCAAATGGCGGTAGTCGCTTCCGGTTCGTGTGGCTTGGGCGAGAATGGACCCATTGACGCCTGGCCATCCCCACGGTAAAATAGAATGAACGTTCTAATGGTGCGGGCACGATTTGTAGCGCCACATGGGCGCCCTCAACGGGCCACATGCGAGATAGACGCAGTGCGTCCCCTTCATTCCGCAGGAGAAGACAATGCCAGCTAGTCGTGACAATCACGCGACTCCTGTCGTGGCGCACACCGGCAGCGAGAAAGACAAATCCCTCGATCTCACCCTCTCGCAGATCGAGCGCCGCTTTGGCAAGGGCGCCATCATGCGACTGGGCGAGCATCGCGCCACAGTGAAGGTAGACGCCATCCCCACCGGAGCCGTCGCCCTCGACCTCGCCCTGGGCGTGGGGGGTATTCCCCGTGGCCGCGTGACCGAGATCTATGGCCCGGAAAGCTCGGGCAAGACGACCCTGTGTCTGCACATCATGGCCAACGCCCAGCGCCAGGGCGGTGTTGCCGCCTTTGTGGATGCCGAGCACGCACTCGATCCCGCCTATGCCGAGCGACTGGGCGTGGATATCAACCAGCTGCTCATCTCGCAGCCGGATACCGGTGAGCAGGCGCTCGAGATCGTCGAGATGCTGGTGCGCAGCGGTGCGGTGGATGTGATCGTGGTGGATTCCGTGGCCGCGCTGGTGCCGCGTGCCGAGATCGAAGGCGAGATGGGCGACGCGCACGTCGGCCTGCAGGCGCGCCTCATGAGCCAGGCGCTGCGCAAGCTCACCGGCTCGATCAATAACTCCAAGACGTCCGTCATCTTCACCAACCAGCTTCGCGAGAAGGTGGGTGTCTTCTTCGGCAACCCCGAGACTACCCCTGGTGGTCGCGCGCTGAAGTTCTATGCCTCGGTCCGCCTCGACATCCGCCGCATCGATGCCATCAAGGCGGGCACGGAGGTCGTGGGTGGCCGAGTGAAGGTGAAAGTGGTCAAGAACAAGGTCGCCCCACCCTTCCGCATCTCTGAGTTCGACATCATGTTCAACGAGGGCATCTCGCGCGAGGGCGGTCTGCTCGATGTCGGTCTGGAGGCGGGCATCGTGAAGAAGGCGGGCGCATTCTTCTCCTTTGGCGACACCCGTCTGGGTCAGGGCCGCGAGAACGCGCGCGATTTCCTCAAGCAGCACCCCGACGTGGCGGAGTCCATCGAGGCGCAGATTCGCGCTTCGGTCGCCCCGGTGACTATCACTGCCGGCGAGAACGAAGCCGAGGATGACGAGGAAGAACCTCTCGACGAGTAGCTGGGTTTTCGGCCTGACGCGTGGGGGAGTCGGCGGCGACGCTGGCTCCCTCTTGCTTCTTGATGGCCACGAGAAAGGGACCACCCACGCGGATGGTCCCACTGCTCAACGCACGACGATATTAGTAAGACAGCACGCAGCCTCCCGTGTTCGAGTTGAACGCGTTGCTCCACAGCGACTGCACTGGGAACGACGCGCCACCCATGCTGACACTTGCCGAGGCACCCTGCCCCGACTGGATCCAGGCGCACTTGTCGCCATTCTCCGCGCCGGCGCCGTCGAGCCAGCCACCGCTGGGGTAGATATCGGTCTCGGTCTCGGCGAACTCATGCCCACCGACGATGGTGATGCCGGCGTTCGGGCCGAGGCCGTTGAAGCCCGCGCCACAGGATGCGCCCGCATCGGTGATGTAGGGCATGTTGGTCCAGGCGACATTGCCCACGCTGGAGCTAACCGAGCTGTGATAGGCGCAATACTGGGTGCCAAAGCCGCTGGAGTTGTTGCCGGTCGCGGTGTTGATCACATATTGCACCGTGGTGTTCGACGCTGCGGTCGTGTTCCCGAAGTGGGACGCGGCAGCGACCGCTTCACCCGCGAGCTGCGACTGTGTGGGCCGTGATGGCGCCGCGCTGGCGTTGTCGAACCAGACGCCGCCGAGCACGCCGTTGGGATTGGTCGCGGCGCCCGTGCCTGTGCAGGGGGTCGCCGTCGAGCCTGTGGCCACACCTTCGCAATACTGGGTCACCGAGTTGTTCCACGAGCTGCCACCGACGTGATTGAAGAAGCTCTGCTGGACGGCAGCCTCACCGGAAGGGTCATTACTATTCCACTGGGATCCCCAGTAGATCAGATAGACTTTGTCAGCCCCGGTCTCCACGCCAACGCCGCCAACGCCGCCGTGATAGTTGAGATTATTGCCACCACCACCACCACAGTTGTGGTGGCATGTGCCCTTCACCTTCATCACATGGGCGCCATGCAGCACCTCAGTGCTGGGGTTGGCGCTCGCGGAGCCCGCTGACATGGTCATCGCGAATGCGCCGACGGCCACGGCTGCAGCGGACGCGACAGTCAGCGTAGCGACCAGCATCTTACGAGATAGACTCAACTGCTTGACTCTCTTCCTACGAGGAGAGGAGGACCATCTTCGGCCTCCCATGTCGTTTGGATGCGCCATCCACGGGCCGGCGGCATCGTTCGCGGCGTCGCGGTGGCGACACCGAGAGAGGCACTGCTCGCCAGCGTTGCGAAGGAAGACGCATGCCTACACATCATCGTGCGTTTGTCACGAGCAGCTTGCCGCACGCTAGAGCGCGCACGGCCTTCTCTGGCCACTCAGCCCGGCGAATGCCACATCAGCCCCGTCGCCGGGGGCAGCCGTCCTTCTATCCCCGGCGAGTTGTTCAGATGGTCCACTGCCGCGCGAGCCATGGGTGCGCACTCGCGTCTCCAGGGGAGTCTTGCGAGCTGGAGTGACACCGTGCGGCGTGGGGCATCCTCATGAGCTGGGCAAATCCATCCAGGCGTGAGTGACCAGAGCTCACACGCAGTATACCAGGGAAGGCAAGCATGCGGGTTAATGCAGAGGTGCCCGCCATGCGCGTGAGCCCGGATCCTGCCTGGACTATCGTACGTATCTCATCGCAGACAACAAAGGAGACGACATTGCTGCCGCCTCCCTCGCCGTGTGACATCAATTGCGTGACCCGCGCGCCTAGACGCGATTCGCGTGCACCTTGGCCGCGATGGTCGGGAATGACGAGGTGTCGATCGCCTGCACATAGGGTCCGCCTGGCGTAGTGGACTCAGGCGCATACCCCGTGATCGTATTATTGATCACCTTGTCATTATTCCCGATGTCATTGATGCCCACCGAATAGCCAGCATAGGGGAAGCCGGGCCCACAATTGCCCACATTCGTGAGCGCGCTGGTGCTGATGGTGTTGCCGTCCGCCTTGACATTGGTTTGGGTGGCAGGCGCACCGGAGGCGTCATCGTTGAAATTGTTGACGTAGATGCCGACATCGGCGTTGCTGATCGTGTTGCGCATGATCTGCGCGCCCGTCACCAGCGGATCACCCCCGCCGCCATAGACGAGGATGCCGCCCGACGAGGCGCACCCTACGCCGGTATAGGCGTCGCCGCTGACGTTGTTGTCGCGAATCTGACCGCTCGCGCCGCGCGACACCTGGATGCCGTTCTGCGCGATATAGGCGACCCGGCCATCGCCGGTGACAGTGTTACCACGCACATCGGCGTGTGAGCCCGGACCGTCAATGGTGATGCCGTTCTTCTGATAGTCGCTCACGGTCGAGTTCTTCACACTCCCCGTGCCGACGAAGTTTTCGACCAGGAAACTGAAGCTTTGATTGGGCCAATATTCCCGGCCAATCTGGATGCCAACGCCGTTCTGGCAGCCCCACAGCGCGCTATTCGTCGCACGGATGCCGCTGACACTCACGCTGTCAACATTGACATTCGCCCCAG
>DASWAC010000590.1:0-5408 GCA_036391335.1 Ktedonobacterales bacterium | reverse complement strand
GCGAGTGCGCACGCTATCGGGCGGGCAGAAGCGGCGGCTGGCGCTGGCGCTGGCCCTCATCGGGAAGCCCAAGCTGCTCTTCCTCGACGAGCCCACCACCGGCATGGACCCGCAAGCTCGCCGGGCCACATGGGAAACGCTGCTCGACCTGAAAGATCGCGGCGTCACCATCCTGCTGACCACCCACTTCATGGACGAAGCTGAGCGCTTGGCCGACCGCATCGCCATCCTCGATGCCGGGCGCATTCTCGCCCTCGACACGCCCGCCGCCCTGACGACCGCGCAATCTACCACCTCGACCGAGATCACGCTGACCACCAGCGCCCCGGTGGATGCCGCCGCGCTGGGCAGGCTGCCGACAGTGCGTGCCGTGCGACCCGCCGCGGCCGATGGCTGGGTGATCGAGACGGGTGACGCGCCTGCCGCGCTGGTGGAGCTCACCACCCTGCTGCGCGACGCGCATATCACCGCGCGCACCCTGCGGGTGGGCAATTCGTCGCTGGAGGATGTCTTCCTGCGACTGACTGGAAAAGAGACACGCGAATGAGCGCACCCGCGAGCGCGACGAGCACCTCCGCCACGGGCGCGGCGCCGGTCTGGCAGGCCATCCAGGCGCAGGCGCGCGCCGAGATCATCATGTCGCTGCGCAACGGCGAGCGCGTGATGGTCACCATTCTCATCCCGGCGCTCCTCCTCATCTTCGCCATGGCGGTGCGGCTGGCACCCACGGGCCGCGAGACGGCTATTCAGTTCCTGGCGCCGGGCATCCTCGCGGCGGCGGTGATGTCCACCGGCATGGTCAGCCTGAGCATCGCGACGGCGTATGAGCGCTATTACGGCGTGCTCAAGCGGCTGGGCGCCACGCCGCTGCCGCGCTGGGGCCTCATCGCGGCGAAGATGCTCTCGGTGCTGGCCATCGAGGTGGCCCAGGTCGCACTGGTGCTGCTCCTCGCGACAGTCTTCTATGGCTGGCGACCAGCGGGCTCCCTATTTGGGGCACTGCTGGTGCTGCTAGTGGGCACGGCGTGCTTCACCGGGTTGGGCATGCTCATGGCAGGCACGCTGCGCGCCGAGGCGACCCTTGCCGGGGCCAACGGCCTCTATCTGCTCTTCCTGCTCATCGGCGGGGTCGTCCTGCCCATCGACCACATGCCTGTCTGGCTGCAGCCAGTGCTCCATCTGCTGCCCCCCGCGGCGCTCTCGGATAGCCTGCGTGGCGCGCTGACGGCGCAGGGGCTCCCATGGGGAAGCTTTGGCCTGCTGCTCATGTGGACGCTCATCTTCCTGGGGGTCGCTGTGACGACGTTTCAGTGGGAATGAGGCCACGACGCTGCCATGGGAGAGGAGCAGCAAGCCCACCCTGGCGGGACGGCTGGCTGGTGGTCACATGAGGATAGAGCAATGACGACGGATGCTGTGACTCGGCCACGCTCGCTGTCCGCCTGGCGCACGCAGTGGCCAGAGTGGGCAGGCTATCTCACGGCGGCGTGGTCGCTGGCCTATGGCCTGCTGGGGCTCTTCTGGGCGCTCGGCGGGCCTGGCTTCCCTTTTGGCCATGGGCATGACGCAGCAGCGATCGAGTCAATCCTCGCGAATGTGCAGGTGCGCTCCGCCGCGCCAGTCATCGCCGGGCTAGGCATTGGTGGCGCGCTCATCGCGCTCGTGATGGTGCGGGCGTGGGGCCGGGGCGCGCTGCGCACGGGGCTGTTGGCGTTCGCGTGGGCGCTGGCACTGGCGCTGCTCGTCATTATTCCCGACCGGCGCGTGCTCTTGGCCGTGGCCTATGTACCCGTCTTCATCATCGGTGCGCCATTCCACTACCCGCCAGTGAGCTTCTTCGCCGCGATTCCCTGGCCGGTCATCAATCAGGCCATTCTCATCATCGGTGGTGTCGCATGGGCCGCCACGGCCCTCGCCTATCAGCGAGTGACGGCAGGCGCCTGCGCGCACTGTGGGCGCACGGACCAGCAGGCCGGCTGGATGACCCCACCGGCGGTGGCGCGCTGGGGCTGGTGGGCCGTCGCTGTGGCCATCGCGTGCCCGGTGCTCTATGCTGTGCCACGCTATGCCTGGGCGCTTGGCATCCCGTTGGGCATCAGCGAGGGCTTCCTGCGCGAGGGCCAGCGAACCAACTTGTGGATCGCGGGGGCAGGCCTGGCCACTGTAGCGGTTGGCGGCGCCATTCTTACCCTTGGGCTGGCGCAGAAGTGGGGTGAGGTCTTTCCCCGGTGGATGCTCGGCCTGGCGGGCAAGCGCGTGCCCCCTGCGCTGGCCATCGTGCCCGCGCTCCTCATCGCGGATTTCGTGACGTCGGCTGGCCTTGAGGAGATCCGCGCCCTCGGGCTGGCAAGTGAGATTCCGATCGAAGTCACCTGGACCACGCTCGGGCCAACGCTCCTCTGGCCGCTGTGGGGCGCCGCCCTGGCTGTCGCTACCTATGCCTATTATCTGCGCCGCCGAGGGCAATGCGCCTTCTGCGGGCGAGGGTAGCCAACAGTGGTCCCCCGCTCCCGCGCACTCCCACACAGGGCGGCTTGACCCCTCGCGCCGCGCACTCGCATAATCAGTAACGATGCGCGCCCGCAGGAGAAATCGCCACGCGGGAAGCGACTTTGTGCCTGTCGCCTGATCTCGTCTGGAGTCACCACATCATGGCCTTCGCTGACCTGCGTGAATACCTCGCGTTCCTCGACAAGAAGGGACAGCTCCAGCGGGTGAGCGCGCCCGTCTCGTGCGAGCTGGAGATTACCGAGATCGCCGATCGTGTCGTCAAGGCGGGTGGCCCGGCGCTCCTCTTCGAGCACGTCCGCGGCTATGACATGCCGGTGGCCATCAACCTCTTTGGCACGGCGGAGCGCATGGCATGGTCGCTGGGTGTGGCAGACCTGGAGGAGCTGGGCGAGCGCATCAAGAAGTGGATTGATCTCGCGCAGAACCGCCCACCTGAGGGCTTCATGGAAAAGGTCCGTCTCGTGCCCGAGCTGGCCGAGCTGGCCCGCATCTTCCCTCATACTGTCTCGAGCGCGCCCTGCCAGGAGGTCGTGCTCACCGAGAACTTCTCGGTCGAGCGCCTGCCCGTCTTGCAGTGCTGGCCAGACGATGGTGGTCGCTATATCACGCTCACCATGTGCCACTCGAAAGACCCCGAGAGTGGGAAGCGCAACATCGGCATGTATCGCGTGCAGCTCTACGACGGGCAGACCGTCGGCATGCACTGGCAGATTCATAAGGGCGGCGCAGCACACTTCCGCGATGCGGCGCGTGAGGGCGGGAAGAAGAAGCGGATGGAGGTCGCCGTCGCCATCGGCGCGGACCCCGCTAGCATCTATTCCGCCAGCGCGCCACTGCCTCCAGGGATTGATGAGCTTCTCTTCGCGGGTTTCCTGCGACGCAAGGCCGTCGAGGTGGTGCAGTGCAAGACGGTGGACGTGAAGGTGCCCGCTCACGCGGAGATCATCCTCGAAGGCTATGTGGATACTGACGAGCTACGTCCCGAGGGACCGTTCGGCGACCACACTGGCCACTATACCCCGGTCGAGCCCTATCCGGTGATGCACATCACGGCAATCACTCACCGGCGCAACCCCATCTATGCCACCACCATCGTCGGCAAGCCACCCATGGAAGATGCCTATCTCGGGAAAGCCACCGAGCGCTTCTTCCTCCAGCTGCTCAAGGTAGTCATGCCTGAGGTGGTAGATATGAATATGCCCGTCGAGGGCGGCTTCCACAATGTGGTCATCGTGTCCATTCGCAAGCGGTATCCTGGGCATGCCAAGAAGGTGATGGCCGGCATCTGGGGGATGATGCTCCTCATGCTCTCGAAATTCATCATCGTGGTGGATGAGGACGTCAACGTGCAAAATATGCACGAGGTGCTCTTCCGCGTGGGCAACAACGTGGATCCCAAACGTGATACCCTGCTGGTGGATGGCCCGGTCGACGCGCTGGACCATTCATCGCCCTACGAGAAGTTTGGCTGGAAGATGGGCCTCGACGCGACGGCGAAGCTCCCGGAGGAGGGTCACCCGCGTCCCTGGCCCGCAGACATCGAGATGACGCCTGAGATACGCGCCCTGGTGACGCGTCGCTGGGCGGAGTACGGAATTACCCTATGATCGAGACACCCCCCACCGCACGACCGGCTGCGCCCACGGCTGCCGGCGCATTGGCGGTCCGCCGGCTGGCGAAGCGCGCGTGGCAGCGTGTGCGGCCTGAGACGCCGTTCTACCTGGCCATCCTCGGGCTCGTGCTGCTGACGCTGGCCACCATGAGTGGCTGGGGTCGTGCTGCCGCAAAGCCGGTCCCGCTGCCAGAGGGAGTGCGGCAGGCCAAGGTGCGCGCCTTTGCGCTCCCCGTCCCCAACGCGGGGCTCATGTTCCCGGTGGCGGATCAGCAGGGCAATCTGTGGTGGGGCGAGATGCTGACGAATCACCTCTCGCGGCTGAATCCCTCCACCGGTAAGGTGACCTCATGGACTCCGCCTGGCGGCCGCAATAACATCATGACGATCCAGGTGGATGCTTCCGGCAAGATCTGGTTTGCCGAGCAGCTCGCGAACTATCTCGCCCGGTTCGACCCGGCCACCCAGCAATTCACCACCTATCCGCTGCCCAGCGTAGGTGGCGTGCCCGCTGCGCCGCAAGATATCGTGTTTGACGCGCACGGCAAGCTCTGGTATACCCTCCTCAACGGCGGCGCCATTGGCCGCCTCGATCCCGTGACCGGCGCGATGACGAGCTATGCGCTGCCGCAGGTGGCGGGGAAGAAGCCGCTTCCATTCTCCCTGGCCGTGACGCCGGAGGGGAAGGTTTGGTTCGGCCTGCTCGCCCAGGGCGCCATCGGCGTGCTGGACCCCAGCAACGGTCACGTGAGCCTGACGCCGCTGAGCGACGCCACCACGAGCGTCTTCGCGATGGCTGGGGATCACAGCGGTCACATCTGGTTCAGCGAGCTGGAAAGCCCGCGTCTGGGCATGATCGACACCGCGAGTGGGCAGATGCGTGAGATCGCGCTGACCAAGCCACTGGGCGACCCCACCTCGCTCTATAGCATCGCGGTCGCGGACGATGGCAGCGTGTGGATGGCCAGCAGCGGAGCCAACGCACTGGTGCGCTATACGCCATCGCTGGCGACGTTCACCTATCTGGCGCTGCCGCGCGCGGCCAGCGTGCCCTATGGCCTTGCCTTTGACACCCACGGGACGCTGTGGCTCACCGCGGTGAGCACCCCCGACAACTATGTCGGCGCAGTGGCGGCGGCTGATCTGCGCTAGCGCCCTGAGACATGCGGAAGGCCGGAGGACGAGCCCCCGGCCAACGGCGCATGATTAACGAGATGAATGCGGCAAGAGTGCCTTAGCGCATACGGCGACGACGCATGTTGAGTGAGCCGCCCACACGTGGGAA
>DASWAC010000589.1:0-5750 GCA_036391335.1 Ktedonobacterales bacterium | reverse complement strand
CACCGCGAGCCCGCCGAAAAAGCTCTCTTTGACCACTTTTGCCACCGCCGCCGGCAACCCGGTGACATCGAGATGGCTGACATAGGCTGTGCTGAGCACACTGCCGAGGATCGCCGCACCGAGTGGCCCACCCGTCTTTTGCAGCGCCTGCAACACCGCCGTGGCTACCCCCGCACGCTCGGCGGAGATTTCCGCGAGCGCCGCCGACGCCGTCGTCGCCAGGGTGACTCCCACCCCGAACCCGACGAGGGCCAGCCATCCTGCAATGAACCACTCATTTGATTCTACACCAGTAGTCGCGCCGATCAGCATGCCCGCGCCCAGCAGCAGGAAGCCGATGGCCGCGGTCACCTTCGCGCCGAGCAGCCGGACCACTCTCGCGGCGGGAACCGCGCCCAGCACCAGCCCACCAATCATGGGCAGCAGCCGCACACCCGAGCCCATCGCATCGGTGCCAAGCACCCCCTGGAAGAATTGTGGCAGGGTGAAGATGACGCCAATCATCGCGATCCCCAGCAGCCCACCGAGAATGATACCCCAGGTGAAGGCGCGTGAGCGGAAGAGTGAGAGGTTCACCAGCGGCTGCCCATGCGGGCGGCGGCCCAGCCAGCCCTCCCAGAGGAAGAAGGTCACCAGCAGCGCGAGGCCTCCGCCGATGGGCGCCACGGCGCTCACATCGGTCCAGCCATTGCGCCCAGCCTCGATCAGGCCGAAGGTCAGCGCCACCAGCCCGCCGGTCGAGGCGAGCACTCCGATGGGATCCAGCCCTGGCCGCACGGACGAGCGCGACTCAGGAACCAACACGAGGGCGGCGAGCAGGCCCACCAGCGCCACCGGGACGTTGATCAGGAAGACCCAACCCCACCAGTAGTGCGTCAGCAGCCACCCACCCAGGATGGGGCCAATTGGCAGCGAGAGGAAGTTCGCCGCGGCCCACACGCCGACGGCCTTTGGCCGCTCGTCCTCGGTGAAGAGGACCGCTAGCGCCGAGAGGGCCATCACGACGATGCCCGCGCCGGCCAGACCCAGCACCGCGCGCGCCACGATGAACTGAGCCGGCGTCGTCGAATAGGCGCAGGCCGCCGAGCTGAGTCCAAAGAGGAACAGCGACGCCAGCATCACCTTCTTGCGGCCAAAGCGGTCACCGAGCAGACCCATCGGCAGTGTCGTGGCGGCGAGGACCAAAAGATAGCCGGAAGAGAACCACTGAAGGTCAGATTCGGTCGCATGCAGCGCGCTTGCCAGGGTGGGCAGCGCCACACTCAGGATGGTCCCATCCAGCCCGATGGCCAGCACGGCCAGCGTCAGCGCGCCCAGCGCCGACCATTTGCGTGTCCCTGAGATATTCATGCTCATCACATCCTTTTGTGTGTAGCATCTATTTACATGCTCAACTCAAATGAGAGTATATAGCAAAATATAGTCACTGTCAAGAGTATGCGTGTATGGTGGCGACGACCAGGAGAAGATACGCCTCGCCCGGGACCAGGCGTGTTATCCTTGACCGAGCCGGGCGCTCAATTGCCCGACCTGACCACCAATGACGAGGGCAACACTTCTCATGGACCAGTCGAAGATAGTCCCAGCCGAGAGCATCAACTCGCTGCGCCTCCCCGCCGGGGAGGACCTCTTTGGCGAGACGCGCGGCCTCGGCGTCAGCACGATTCAATTCAAAGTCATTCCACAGGACACGACTGGCCTCCTCGTCCTGGAAAACACGTTCCACGCGAAGGGAGGTCCGGCGCGGCATCTGCATCACGAGCAGGACGAGTGGTTCTACGCGGTGGAGGGCGTGTTCTTGATGGAGGTGGGTGACCAGTGCTATGAGCTGCGCCCAGGTGACTCATTGTGGGCGCCGAGGCAGGTGCCACACGTGTGGGCGCACATCGGCGAGGGCCATGGCAGGATCCTCGTGGCGTTTTCTCCGGCAGGCCAGATGGAGGCGTTCTTCCGCATCGTGACCAAGGCCAACGCGATGCCGCCGCAGGATCCGGCTTTATGGCAGGCCCACGGCATGGAGCTGCTCGGGCCACCCCTCCCTGTGGAATAGCCGGTTTGCCCCCCCCCTGTAACCCCCACGCCGAGTCTTGTCCCAAGACATCTGCCACGGTCTGCGCCGCCTGCCGTTGCATATGCGGCGTCACGTGCCCATAGAGCGAGTGGGTGGTGGAACGCAGCTTCGCTTGGCTCTCGCGCAATCGCCGGCTGGCCAGGGACTACGAGCGCACGGTGCAGACGAGCGAGACCCTCATCGAGGTCGTGGCGATCCGCCTTCCGCTCCGTCGGAGCGCCAGCGTGAGCGCGCGGAGGGCTAGCGAACCGCCATGAGCAGGGGTCATCCTTCACCCTTCGCCCGCGGGACCCAGCTAGGGCCGGCTGGGATGGCATGCTGGCCGAGAAAGAGACTTAGTTGGGCTGCATGCTCCTGGACATGGCGCAGATTGTACAGCTGTAACTCCAGATAGCTGACTGGCTGCCCGCGTGTCCAGGGGAACGCAAATGATTGGCGCGCCAGCTCGTCCGTGAGTGCGCCCAGGGTGGTCTGCCCCTTCTGCCGCGTGTACGCGAGATAGGCACGCAGCTCTTCCTTTGTATAGGGTCGTTCGGGCAGCGCGCCGGCGGGGTCGAACTCAGCAAGCGTAATGGGAGCAGGAGGAGCGAATCCCTCCTCGGAACCTGAGAGATAGAAGTCGAGCCAGAAGAGCGCATGATAGCCCACGTACCAGAACGCTGCGAACTCCGGCGCCAGGGGTTGGTCTGCGGGGATGGGCCAGAGTAGCTCCTGCCACTGCGCCTCAGGGCAGGCTGAGAGGGCGTTGTCGAGCATATCGATGGCCGCGCCGAACTGCGGCCACAGAACGGTCTTCCACGAGATCTCCATGTATCCTCCTCCAGGAATAACTCCTGCGCCAGTTCGCAGACCGTTTCTAGTATATGCGTTCTAACCGCTGGAGGCGGCTTTCCCCCATTTTAGGTATGCCCAAACACGCTCTCAGGCATGTCGAGGAGGGTGACGAGCTGCGGCCGGCAGCGCTTGACGGTGGAATGACACCGAGAGCTCTCCAGCTAAATCTGTCATGAGACGCTGACGAGCCTGTAAGTCACGCGTGACGGATTTGTGAGATGCCATCACGTGCCTGTGAGTCTAATGTGAGAGAAATAGACTATTACAGGTCACAAGCGGGCACATCGTGTACCGTGTGCCATCCCTCGTAGAACATCCACGTAGCACCATCCCCCAGAGCGCATACCGGTGCCGAGGGACGACACCCAGTCATCTCACCCCTGTCACTGCAACTCGCCTGTTGTACCCTCCACACTATAGCTGTTCCACTTTAAGGCTCTATGAGAGAGCCTCGGTAGAGAAGGGAGGCGCTGCTGGAGGTTAGATGGCCTTCGCCATCTCACTCATCTACGAGTTCACAGCTCGACGAGTCTGGCGCAGCGCCTAGGAGGGCGACGCCAGCGCTCTTGTGTCGATAACTATCACGCGCAGAGGGCGTCAAGGATCTCGCACGCCCCGCGTCAGCACCACACGAGGCAACCCTATGACCACGCAACGTGGCATCTCCCGGCGCCGGCTCTTGCAGATGAGCGCAGCGGCAGGAACCGCCGTGGTGATGTCAAAATGGTATCTCTTCGATGCCCCAGTGTCCTACGCGTTTTACCAAAGCCCAGCAGGGCTCCAGAAGTTTGCCCAGGCTTTACGTGGCCTCGGGCCCGGTGGGATTCCCGTGGCGGTGCCAGATGCGCTGCCAGCGCCAATCACCGGGGTGTCTCACTACACCCTAGGTATTGGGCAGTTCACCGATCAATTGCATCCTGCCCTTGGCCCGACCACCCTGCGAGGCTTCAACCCGACCCGTGCGCTGGGTGTCTCGGGCACGCCAACACCCGCGCATTTGGGTGGCGTCATCGTGGCCCAGCGAGGCACGCCCATTCAGATCACCTTCCGCAACCAGCTCCCTGTCGGGCACATCATCCCGGTAGACACCACCATCGATGGGGCGAGTGGTCCCCAGAACAAGGTGGCGGTGCACCTGCACGGTGGGCTGGTTCCCTGGATAAGTGATGGCGGGCCATTTGACTATTGGGACCCCGCGGGGAACCGCGGCCCCAGCTTCCTCAACAACCAGGTGCTCAACCCAGCCGCCGCGGCCAATGAGGCGGAGTATTACTACCCCAACAACCAGAGCGCCCGGCTGCTGTGGTACCACGATCATGCCTTTGGCATCACCCGAATCAACGCCTATGCTGGGATCGCGTCTGCCTATGTGATTCGTGATGCCTTTGAGGGGAATCTGCGCACCATGGGGTTGCCAGACTTCGTGGAGAATGGCGGCCACGAGATCCCGATTGCCATTCAGGACAAGATCTTTGTCGGCCCCAACATCCTGCTCGCTGACCCCACCTGGACCGGGCCAACGACTCCGGGGAGTCTGTGGTATCCGCACACCTATGAGCGGGGCCGCTGGAAGCTACAGGGCAGCACGGCAAGCGGCAATGCGATCAATCCGCCACCGCCGGATCCCTCAGTCATCCCTGAGATGTTCGGCGATACCATGCTGGCTAATGGCACGGTATATCCTGAGGCGACCGTCGAGGCACGGCGCTATCGCCTCCGCATCCTCAATGCCTGTAACGCCCGCTTCCTGAACCTGCAGCTCTACGTAGATGATGGCAGCGCAGATGGCATCACCCTCAATCCCGCCACGCTTGTGCCCACCAACACGAAGGGCCCCGATTTCCTCGTGCTGGGGACCGAGGGGGGCTTCTTACCCAAGCCAGTCCTCGTCCAGTCAAACGTGCCCTTTAATCCGGCGACACTTGCTGGCAGTCTGGTCACCGGCTCCGCGGAGCGCTGGGACGTGCTGGTCGACTTCAGCGGGCTCACCGGCAAAAAGGTGATCCTCTACAATGATGCTCCGGCGCCTTTCCCGATTGGGGACTCACGTAATGACTACTTCCCTGGCGCGCCCAAGAACCCGACCATCACTCAGTCAGGGTTCGGGCCCAACTCCCGGCAAATGCTGCGCTTCAAGGTCGTGGCGCCAACCGGCCCGGCGGATCCTCCGCTGGCGATCACACCAAGTACCGACCTGACACCAGGACTCGATCCATTCCTGGTGCCCCCGGGCGTGGCCGTCCAAAATGGTGTGCTCAGCCTGCCACCAGGGGTCAAGGTACGGCAACTCACGCTCAACGAGACATTCGATGTGTATGGGCGGCTGATCCAGCTGCTGGGCACCAATGTCCCTCTCGTGAAGGGGACCTTCGGACGTGGCTATATGGATCCCGCCACGGAGACGCCAGCACGGGGCGCGACAGAGGTCTGGCAGATCGCCAACACGACGGGCGACACCCATCCGATTCACTTCCATCTGGTCAACGTCCAGATCCTGGGGCGCCAGCCGTTCCAGGTGCCCAGCTTTGGCGGCACGCCAAGCTACACCGGCCCGGCGCGGGGTCCGGACCCCACCGAGCTCGGGTGGAAAGAGACCGTGCGCATGAACCCTGGCGAGGTGACCACGGTCATCATGCGGTTCGATCTGCCCAGTGTTCCCTTCGTCGTCCCCTCGAGTCCGCGCACTGGTGGCCATGAGTATGTGTGGCACTGCCACATCTTGGAGCATGAGGAGCACGACATGATGCGCCCGTTGATCGTGACGTGATGCCAGGGGCAGGCAATCGCCTCGTGCACGCCGGGAGGCTCTCCATGGTACGAGAGGGCCTCCTGGGCCCTATAAGTC
>DASWAC010000588.1:0-7565 GCA_036391335.1 Ktedonobacterales bacterium | reverse complement strand
GCACACGCCCACAGCAAGGGAGCAGTCAGTGGGCGAGTCACGACGCCGGCCACGCGCATCTGATCGCGGCTGGGACGATCCCATGCAGGGAACGCCCGATGCCGCGACCTCTGGCCAAGCCTCCGCACGCCGCCGCACCCTTGGCGACGCGACCCACCCGCGGGTGGGCGCCGCACCGCCCAGCGAGGGCAGACTGCGCCGAGCCGCCACGATCGGCGACACCACGAAGCGGCACGCCCTGCTGCCTCACACCCGCGACGACGCGTCATTGCGCCGCGCCTGGCGCGATATGCCCGATGACGAGTGGGATGATGAGCGGTGGGAAGATGAGCGCTGGGATGACATGGATGAGGATGACGGCGCGTGGGATGAGCCACCACGCGGCTCGAATAGCCGGCTTCCCGTCCTGCGCGGCAGCCGCGAGCTGGCCGCTGACAGCTCGCCCGCACTCGCGGCCTATCGTGGCCCCAGTCGAGCGCGCACGCTTACCCGGTCTGTCAGGCAGCGGGCGACCCAGCCGTGGTCCCTCACCCGCCTCTCGCTGACGCTGATGGCGCTCCTCGTCGCGCTCTTCACTGGCGCCACCCATGCGGGCGAGCGCTCGCAGCCACTGATGGGCTTCTCGACGGACGCGGGAACCGGACCGGCGGCGCTGTGGCCCGCGAACGCCGTGACCGCCAAGGTGGTCGCCCTCACCCAGGGTGTGCGCACTGACCTCTACGACTCGGCCGAGCAATATAACACCTATTGGGGCGCGGCATGCAGCGCGGCCGCACTCGCCGAGATCCTCAACGCCTATGCCGTGCCAAACGTGACCATCGGCCGCATGATTGACGAGCTTGGCAGCAAGATCTCGCCATCTGGCGGCTTGCTCAGCTATGACGGCTTCACCACTGTCGCACAGGGGCATGGGCTCCGCACGGATATGTACACCGACCGGCCACTCAGCATGAGTCAGATGAAATACCTGACCAATGTGCTGGGCATCCCGATCATCGTCAACGTGCGCATCGCCTATGGCTATTACCACTTCTTCGCGGGCGGCCATTTCCTCGTGGTGACGGCGGTGGATGACCAAGGGCTACGTATCGTAGACTCATCCCTCTATTATGTGAAATACTTGCCATGGGGTGTCTTCAATAGCATGTTCACCGGGCGCAGCGTGGTGATCGTGCCCAAAGACTATGTCTATACCCTCCAGACCTGAGCAGGAATCTCGAATGACTTTTGCGTTTGATCAAGCGGCATGTGTCGCGGCGCTGCGGCCCATCTTTGGTGCGCGTCTGCGCGAGCACGAGAGGCTGGCGCGCCACGGCACGTTTGGCGTGGGTGGGCCGGCCGATGTCTGGGTGACGGTGACTGCGGAGGATGAGCTGCTCGCCCTGGTCACGCTGGCGCACGAGCGTCAATGGCCGCTGATGCTGGTGGGCAACGGCACCAATGTGCTCTTCAGCGATGCGGGCGCGCGTGGCGTCGTCGCGCGGATGTCGCTCATGGCGTGGTCGCTCGAGCCGGTGGACGCCACCACGACACGGCTGGCGGCGGCTGGTGGCGTGAACTTGCCCAAGCTGGCGAATGATCTTGCCGACCGTGGCCTCGCGGGGCTGGAGTGGGGCGCAGGCGTGCCGGGCACCATCGGCGGGGCCATCGTGAGCAATGCGGGCGCCCATGGGATGTGCATCGCGGATACCATCGAGTCGGCGCGAGTGCTACGCTGCTCGCCAGGCGCCGCCGCACGCGTTGACGTGCTGACCGCCGCTGAGCTAGGCCTCGACTATCGGCGCAGTCGCTTCCGTGAGGCGCGCGAGCTGGAGTTCGCGGCGGATGGGCGTCCGCTCCCGCCACCGCGTGCGCTGATCGAGCCGGCGGAGATCATCACCGGTGGCACCTTCCTGCTGTGCTCTGCCCCAAGCGATGAGGTGTGGGCCCGTGTCAACGCCTATCGCCAGCATCGCAAGGATACCCAGCCGTCGCAGGCCAGCGCGGGCTCGGTCTTCAAGAATCCCCCGGGCGACCACGCCGGGCGTTTGGTCGAAGCGGCAGGGCTGAAAGGCACGCACATCGGCGGCGCGCAGATCTCGCCCAAGCACGCGAACTTCATCGTGAATGCCGGCGGCGCGACGGCTGCCGATATCATCGCGTTGGTAGCCCTGGCCCGCACGACCGTGCTGGACCGCTTTGGCGTCGCGCTGCATCTGGAAGTGGAGCCCCGCGGCGATTGGTGACTGGCGCTGGCCGCGCCTGAAGTCCCATACTCCACTAGGCTATCACCGCACTCTAGCACAGGGAGGCCACAGTGGGACGCACCACGTTTGGCGTGAAGGTCGCGCCGATGCATGTGACATACGACGAGCTGCTGCGTGTCTGGCGCGATGCCGACCAGGCGCCGGAGCTGGAGCACGCCTGGGTCTTCGACCACTTCTATCCCATCGCGGGCAACGAGGAAGGCCCCTGTCTCGAAGGCTGGACCGTGCTGACCGCGCTGGCCACCCAGACCGAGCGTCTGCGCGTGGGCTCGATGGTGATGGGCAACACGTACCGGTATCCTGCGGTGCTGGCGAATATGGCCGCGACGCTCGACATCATCGCGAATGGCCGCCTCGAGTTCGGGCTGGGCGCTGGCTGGCACGAAGCGGAGCACGCGGCCTATGGCATTCCCTTCGGTACGGCAGCCGAGCGCATCAACCGGCTGGATGAGGCGTGCCAGGTCTGCATCAAGCTCTGGACCGAGCATCGGGCTACCTTCACAGGCCACTATTACCAGCTCACCAATGCGCTCTGTGAGCCCAAGCCTGTGCAGAAGCCATACCCGCCCATCGTCATCGGCGGCAGCGGGGAGAAGCTCACGCTGCGCACGGTGGCCCGCTATGCCGACATCTGGAACTGCAACAGCAGCGGCCTCGATCAGTTCAAGCACAAGTCTCAGGTGCTCGATGAGCACTGCGCCCGTGAGGGACGCGATCCGGCCGCCATCACCCGCTCCATCCAGATGTTCGCGAATGTAGACGCGCCCGAGCAAGCGCGGGAGGACGTCAAGGGCTATCTCGAGGCCGGGGTGACGCACGTGATCTTTTACCTGCGCCCGCCTATCGCGAAGAACGCCGTGGCGCGGCTGGTGCGCGACATCGTGCGCCCTCTGCGCGAGGAGCTGGGAGTCTAGCGCGCGGGCGTGCTGCTAACGATGGAGGCTGGCTCCTGTGTCCCGGCAACCATGGTACAGTGGCGGCCAATCATGCCACCTTACCCTTTGGGCGACTCACCGCGACGCCGGCGTAGCCAGCTCTCTACCGAGGCTTCAGCGCCCTGCCGTGTGGGATGGTAGTACTCGCGCTGCTTCAGCACTTCTGGCAGGTACTCCTGCGGGCGCTCCGGTGGAGGGCGCAGTGGATCGGCGGGATCAGGCTCCCCGGCATACTGGTCGTGAGCATAGACATAGCCCTTGCCGTAATCCAGCCCCTTCATGAGCCGGGTCGGCGCATTGCGCAGAGGCAACGGGACGGGATCGTTGCGCGTCTGGCGCACGTCGGCCTGCACCGCGGCGTAGGCCGTGTAGAGCGCGTTGCTCTTCGGCGCGGTCGCCAGATAGACGACTGCCTGCGCCAGGGCGAGCGCCCCCTCGGGCATACCGATGAAGTGAACGGCCCGTTGCGCCGCCATGCAGACGACCAGCGCCTGCGGGTCGGCCATGCCGACATCCTCAGAAGCAAAGCGCACCAGCCGCCGCACCACATAGAGGGGATCCTCACCGGCCTCCAGCATGCGGCCCAGCCAATAGAGTGAGGCGTCCGGATCGGAGCCTCGCAACGACTTGTGGAGGGCCGAGATGATGTTATAGTGCTCTTCGCCGCCCTTGTCATAGGCCAGTGCGCGGTGCTGCAGGGCATCTTCCACGACAGCGAGGTCCACCAGGTGCTTGCCGGCCTCGTCGCCCTTGGCTGAGCCGGCAGCCAGTTCGAGCGCATTGAGCGCACTGCGCGCGTCGCCATTGGCAAAACCGGTCAATGCGGCCAGCGCATCAGGCGTGAGGATGAGCGGCTCACCGCCCAGCCCGCGCTCAGGGTCGGCTAGAGCCCGCTCGATGAGGATGGTGATGTCGTCGTCCTGGAGCGCATGGAGGGTGAAGACACGCGTCCGCGAGAGCAGCGCCGCATTGACCTCGAATGAAGGATTCTCCGTCGTCGCGCCGATGAGCGTCACGGTGCCGCGCTCGACGTGCGGCAAGATGGCGTCTTGCTGCGACTTCGAGAAGCGATGGATCTCGTCAATGAAGAGGGTGGTCCGCTGTTTCGTCGCCCGCAAGATGCGCCCGGCCTCATCCATCACGCGCCGCAGGTCAGCCACCCCGGCCGTCACCGCGCTCAGCGCGACGAAGCGCGACCGTGTGCTCAGCGCGATCACCGAGGCGAGCGTCGTCTTGCCCGTCCCTGGGGGGCCCCACAAGATCATCGCGGGCACCTGATCACGCTCGATGGCCCGGCGCAGCGCGCGACCCGGCCCCAGCAGGTGCTCCTGCCCGATGATCTCATCGAGGGAGCGCGGCCGCATGCGCGCGGCCAGTGGCTGCGCTTCCGCCGGCGTCTCAGCATCGTTCCGCTGGCCGGCAGGGTCGTCGCCAAAGAGAGATGACTGTTGCTGCATGACTGCGCCTTTCCTGCTTCCGCGCGGGCAGTATAGCACCACGTGCGCGCTCACCCGCCCGCAGTGGGGCATATGGCGCGGCGACGACGCCCGCATAGGCTATTCTCGCCACCCGCCATGCGGACGGACGCGGACAATTGGTATAGGGTACCGCTAGGCTCTGGCATCACGCGGCGGCGGATACCGTCTCGCCGGCCTTTGCCGGAGATTGCAGCCGCCAGAGCCACATCGCCAGCCCCGCCACCAGCAGACACGGCACCCCTGCGACCACCCACGCGGCAGGCACACCCCAGGCCGCAGCGCTCGCGCTGATGGCGAGGTTGCCGATGGGCGTGGTCCCCGCGAACAGCATCATGTAGATGCTCATGACACGCCCGCGCATCTCAGGTGGGGTCGAGAGCTGCGTGCGTGAGTTCGCCGAGGTGCTAAAGCTGCTCATCCCACTGCCCAGGACAGCGATTAGCAGGATGGAAAGCGCGACCGCGACGACGTTTGAGTGGGTCGTGCTGAGGCCAAGCTGATACATCAGGTCGGGGTGCGCGAAGACGACCAACGCCTGCGCCACCCCAAAGATGACAGCCGAGATGATGATAGTCTGCGTCTTTGGCATGCCGCGTCGCCGTGCGGCCAGCAGCGCCCCGATGAGCGCGCCGATTCCCAGCGAAGAAGTCAGCATGCCGAAGACCACGGAGTTGGCATGCAGCACCGATTTCGCCTGCAGTGGCAGCAACACGTTGAAGTTGAAGCCGAAGGTGCCGACGACGGCAACCATCAAGAGCAGCACGGCGAGCTTTGGGGTGCGCCAGATGAAGCGCATACCCTCGCTCATGGCGCGCAAGCTCCCGGTCCGCCCACCGGCGGCGCGAATACTGAAGAGCTCATTGGGATGCATCATGAAGAGGCCGCCGACCACCGCCACATAGCTGAGCGCGTTGATGAGGAAGAGATTGGGAATGCCAAAGGCGGCGATCAAGATGCCCGCGATAGTCGGGCCAAGGATGCGCGAGACGTTGAACTGCGCGGAGTTGAGCGAGACGGCATTGAGGATCGAGTCACCCGGCACCATATCGCTCACGAACGCCTGCCGCACCGGCATATCCACCGCGTTGACAATGCCCAGCAAGAGGGCCAGCCCATAGACGTGCCATAGCTGGACCACATGCAGCGCGGTAAGGGTCCACAGGGCCAGGGCCAGCACCCCTGAGATGCTTTGGGTTGCCATGAGCAATTTGCGCCTGGGCAGGCGGTCGCCGATCACGCCGGTGAATGGCGCGAGCAGGAGCAGCGGGCCAAACTGGAAGGTGCCCACCAGGCCGACAGCCAATGGATTATTCTGGCTGAGCGAGAGCACGAGCCATTGCTGTGCCGTCGTCTGCATGAACGTGCCCGTCACCGAGACGAGCTGTCCAAGCCAATACACACGGTAGTTATAAATGCGCAGCGCCGAAAATGTCGAGCCACGGGAGCGAGGGGTCCGCTGCTCTGACTTCGCCTCGCCATCCGCCGCCCCAATGACTGCCACTCAGCCGTTCTCCTTCACATTATGTTCTCTTAAAGTCTACGTTTGATGATAAGTGTTTGATTGTGATAGTGCCAGAGGATGATGACCATCTAACCCAATGAAGCCGGCGGATTGCCGCGATAGAGGAACAGTTGCGGTCCACGGCGAGCTTGCGCGCCCTCGGCGCGGTCGAGGTGGCACAGCGAACGCAAAGAAGGCGGCGGGACGCTGCTCCCACCGCCTGTGCGCCGTGCGACGATTCCCAGGGCTAGCCCTGGAAGTGCTCCTTGTGATAGTAGACCATGCCGTGGCCCAGCACCTTCACTGGCAGCAGGTCCTTCGACATGATCGGCTCGCCACACTTCTCACAGATGCGCTTCGTCTGGATGTTGGTGTCATCCCTCTGTCCGAGCGAGGCGCGTGCCGTCTTTGACAGCTCACCCTTCTTGGCCATGTGTCACTTCCTTTTATCCGCTTCACTGATGTGAGAGAAGTCTAATTCATCGCGTGGGCGACCACGCGTCTCTCAGTATATCACAGCGCCCACCCGCGCCGCGCGGCCCACTATGCCGTCGTCGCGCTGGTGAGCGTCATGTGAGTAAAAAGGGCTTCCGCGCCGCGGTCGGTGCCTATCTGAATCGTGGGCTGGCTGCTCTCATAGCTGAATGGCACGGAGGTTATCAGCTGCCCATTCGCATAGAACTCTAGCGGCTGCCCGGTCCCCTGCGACTTGAGCGTGATGATATTCGGCGTGAAGCCGCCGCTGTGCCAGGTGATGGTGCTGCCGCTGGCAGTTGACTGTGACCGGCTCGTGCAGCTACCTTCGCACATCTCGAAGCTGCCCGACTGGTCCACCAGCAGGAGGACCTGATTGCCGAGCACGACGAATGCCTGCTCAGTCCCCGCCACCGCGCCTGCCGGAGCCACCGTGAGATCGAGCTGAAAGCCACTCCCGAGATAATCTGTCTCGGCGCTGGGCTTATATGTGCACAGCACCTGCTCGCCCTGGGCGACGACATCGATGCCCTGGGCAGTGATCTGGCAGCCACCAGGAAGGTCCCACTCGCTGCTCGCGGCGGTGAGCTCCCGGTCATAGATGCGCGTCCATCCGCTCTGGCCTGACGGATGAGCGCCCGTCGCGAAGAACGGGGCCACACCGGCCAGGGATATCGCGCCGAGGGTCACCAGCACCGCCACGACGGCGATGGCGCCTGTCAGCCAGCCACCGCGCGCCGGGGGCGCATCCACACGATGTTGTGTTGCGAGGCTCATGCGGCGCCTCCTGCCACTGCGGACGGTGAGCGGCGAAGGCGGCTCGTCACGATGAGGAACACCACGAGGATGAGGCCGCCATAGGCGAAGAAGACGAAATCATCCGCCTGCACCGGGAGCCTGCCGAGCAGCAGCGTCTGATTGAGCAGCGTCG